>CBFDEE010000230.1:0-4800 GCA_965603745.1 uncultured Bacteroides sp.
CCTGAATCCGGAATCCCTGTGTGCGGACCGGAGGCTGTCCATGTTTTTCATCCTGGATTCCTCGTCAGGCCAGTTATAATATTCCCCGTAATCATGGTTGCCTAGTATGGAATACTTACCGTACCTGGACTTCAGCTCCGAAAGTATGCCGGTCCATCCATCGGTCTCGGCGGCAAGATTGTTCACCATATCACCTGTGAATACGATTAAATCCGGAGATTCCCGGTTGATCATATCTACGGCCTTCCTGATTTTGCCCTGGTGCCCGTGCAGGCTTCCCAGGTGAAGGTCAGAAATCTGGACGAGCCTGAATCCGTCGAAAGCCGGCGGAAGGTCCCCAGAGCTAATTTCCACTGGACGGATACGGAAATTGAACCGGCCGAATATTATTCCTCCGAGAATGAGAAAAAATGCAAGCAGTGAAAGGGGAAGAACAAGCATGGATATATAATTCAGGGGGGCGGCCTGCGTAAGTTCTGAAAATGAATTACTATCTGAAAAGATAAGACAGACAGGGTATGCAATTAGCCTGACAATCCATTCCAGCATCTGGAATACAGCATAGAAGAGCTTTGGTACATAGACCGCGAGGAAAAAACCGGCAAAGACATAAAACCCGGCAAAGAAACCGGGTTTGTTATCCGCCAGGAATACACTTCCGTAAATCTTCAGCGCAGCGATAAATGCCAGGCTCACAAACCAGAAAGCTGCCATAAATACCGGATCACGGAGAACGGGAAAATCCTTCAGAAGACCGGCGAACCCGATGCCGTCCACAAGCAGGATAAATGAAAGAAAGAATAGGAATATAAGTCGTAACTGCTTTTTCATAATGTAATTGACGCAGGAAAACCCGGGATATTTTACGATTTCCTTTGTCGCCGGAAAGACACAAATATAGTTCATGGCAAATTACTTTTGCTACGGCTTGAAAAAAACGTATTTAAATTTTAGTTTAGGGAATTCATTTCTGACCCATACCTGATCATGAGAAAAATAACTTTGTTCGCCGTTTTTTGTTTTGTTGCATTCCCTGCTTTCTCCCAGCTGGACCTGGGGATAAAAGGGGGATTAAACCTTACCAATATTTCAATCGATATGCAGGCCGGCGATTATTATATTAAATCAAAACCGGGAAGCCAGATCGGATACCATGCCGGCGGATTGCTGCGTGCCTCCCTTTTCGGGATATATGTACAGCCAGAGCTCCTCTTCACATCGATAGCAAGTGAATTTACGGTCACCGACCAGAATACCGCGGATGAAGAAATTGCCAGCCAGAGGACCGGACGGATAGATCTTCCGGTCCTTTTCGGATTCAGGCTCGGAACACTCAGGCTGGGGATCGGACCGGTGGGCAGTATTATTGTCTCGGATAAATCTGAACTGACGGACATCACAGGCTATGAGACAAAACTGAAATCTGCAACTTTCGGGTACCAGGTCGGGATCGGGCTCGATATCAAGAAAGCCGGCTTCGATATCCGTTATGAGGGCAGCCTCTCGAGACTGGGGGACGAAATTGTGGTTGGGGGACAGCCGGTTGATTTCGACAGCAAGGCCAGGCAGCTTATCTTTTCACTCAGCTACCGGTTTTAATTTACCGCTACGCATGCAAGGCTATGAACGAACAATTTCGCCGAGATGTTGAAATGGGACTGAGTTCTAGTCCCCGGTACCTCTCCTCGAAATACTTCTACGACAGGGAAGGGGACCTGCTCTTCCTGAAAATTACGGAACTGCCGGAATATTACCTTGCCGGATGTGAACACGAGATCCTCTCCCGGTACAGGCAGGAACTTCTTGAACATTTCAACTCCGGTTGTGAGCGCTTCCACCTGATTGAATTCGGGGCAGGCGATGCACGAAAAACCCGGGTCCTGATACGGCATTTCCTCGATATGCAGGCGCAATTTGAGTACAATCCCATAGATATATCAGAAAATGCGATACAGAATCTGTCCCGCGACATAGGAACTGAATTTCCGGAACTGCCGCTTGCCCCCCTGAACCTTGAATACTTTGAAGCCGTCAAAGAGATCGGTGACAGGGATGCCTGCAGAAAAGTAATCCTTTTCCTGGGATCAAACATCGGCAATTTCAATATGGAGGAAGCCGCTGGATTCTTTACCCGGCTGGGGACCGTACTGGGCAGTGGAGACCAGCTACTGACCGGCTTCGACCTGAGAAAGGACCCCCAGACCATACTCGCAGCCTATAACGATTCAAAGGGTGTCACAAGTGAGTTCAACCTGAACCTGCTCAGGCGGATCAACCTGGAGCTGGATGCTGATTTTGACACAGAGGCTTTCTATCATTATCCTGTTTACGATCCGGAAAACGGTACTGCAAGAAGCTATCTGGTCAGCAGGAAAACCCAGGAGGTCAATATTGCCGCTATCCCAATGCGTATCCGTTTCGGTGAGTCCGAGCCGGTACTCATGGAAATATCACAGAAATATACTCCCGGGGATATCCTGAATTTTGCGGATCAGGCGGGATTCCGGCTCATTAAGAATTTTTTCGACGGCCGGAAATATTTCGTAAATTCCCTCTGGGAAAAAGAGTAAGCGGGCATGTGTTTTACCGTTAACATCAACCTGACAAGGGAAAAACTCGAGAAGCATTTCAGTGCGAAATTCTCGGAACCGTCCTCCTTTAAACCCGGTTATTATTTCAATGCTTTTGAAATGCCCGGGCTTCCGGTCATTCAATCCGAAGATCCGGGTTCTATCGGGATGCTTGAATGGGGACTCATACCTTTCTGGGTGAAAGATGCCCGGGCGGCCGAAGAGATCCGCCGTAAAACCTTTAATGCAAGACTGGAGACGATACAGGAAAAGCCTTCCTTCAGGGCATCTGTAAAATACAGGAGATGCCTTGTTCTCTGCAGGGGCTTTTATGAATGGCAACAGCGGGAAAGGGAAAAGATCCCGCATTATATCTACCTCAGGGGAGAACCACCAATGGCCCTGGCAGGCCTGTATGAGAACTGGACCGACCGCGAGACGGGTGAGTTTATCAGGACATGCACGATCATAACCATGGCTGCAAATCCTATGATGGAGAAGATACATAATACAAAAAAGAGAATGCCCGTAATCATTTCCCCCGGCAGTGAGAAATCCTGGATTGACATGGATATTCCTGCCGAAGAAGCTGTCCGCTTACTCAAACCCGTCGATGAGAAAATGATGGCGGCACACACTATATCAAAGCTGATCTCAAAAAGGGGCGTTGATAAAAATGTACCCGAACTGGTGCAACCGTTTTCCTATGAGAACGATTCCCTTTTTTCCTCCTGATCTTGACTTTTATCAATACAGGTCGTATCTTATAAACAAACTTAAAAGGCAGGAGGGTGCCATGCAAAAATATTATGTCTGTCCACACTGCAAGGGACACCTGAAGGTGGGGGAGAATATCATCTTCACCGCCAGAAACCAGAAAAATGAGAGTGGATTGCTGTTACTGCATCCCAAGATTGGCAATTACGACAGCATCAAACATCCGTCGTTTTCGATCAGGAAGGGGGAGACACTGGATTTTTACTGTCCCCTTTGTTCTGCTTCGCTGGTTTCCAGGTTTGACAGGAACCTTGCCCATGTGATAATGATGGATAAAGACAGGAAGGAATACGATATTTACTTTTCCAGGATAACCGGCGAAAAAAGCACCTACAGGGTTGCAGGGGATTCGTCCGTAATGGAAGCAGGTGAGCATTCCCACAGGTATACCTATTTCAAGATGCCAGAGAAACTGAAGAAGTATCTCGATTCCCGTTAAATCCAGCAATAACCCGCTTAAATCATTAATAAGTGTTAAAGCTGTGTTAAAAAGGTTTTAAGATCTGAATATTCCATTATATTTGTTGACGGATACCAATAAATGTATAATGAGGTTCGGGATCATTACTTCAACAGGTTTAGTTATTATTTGGTTACTAAGTTCTTTTACCTTAAAGCATCAGCCAAGGGTGCTTTCATTTGATGATTTTGAACCTCATTTACATTTATCCAACGATACCACCTATCTGGTTAATTTCTGGGCCAGCTGGTGCACTCCCTGCGTGGAGGAATTGCCGGCTCTGGAGAGGATAGGGAAGGATTATGACGGGACCGGACTGAAGGTTTTACTGGTAAGCCTGGATTTCCCGAGCCAGATCGAATCAAGGCTGATGCCCTTTATCGAAAAGAATAATATCCATTCAGAGGTTCTGGTGCTCAATGATCCGGATGCGAATGAGTGGATAGACAGGGTCGACCCGGGCTGGTCGGGTTCCTTGCCCGCTACCCTGATATATAACCGGGACACACGAATTTTTCATGAAGGGACATACACCTACGAAGAATTAAAACATATAATTGAACAGAAACTGAAATGATCATGAAGAGAACCATATTGTCATTAACGCTGATATCGCTGGGTTTTTCACTGCTGTTTGCAGGCGGGTACGAAGTGGGGGACAAAGCCTCTGACTTTAAGCTTGAGAATATTGACGGCAAGTTTGTCAGCCTTGCGGATTACTCCGATGCAAAAGGATTCATCGTTGTTTTTACCTGTAACGGCTGCCCGTACGCGAAGGCATACCAGGACAGGATAAATGAACTGGACAAGACATACAAATCAAAGGGATATCCCGTCATTGCAATTAATCCAAACGATACGGATCTGAAGCCTGAAGACAAGCTTGCAGGGATGAAGGAAAGGGCGGATGAGAAAGGATTTACCTTTCCCTACCTCAAAGACGCTGAATACAAGGTTTTCCGTGAGTACGGTGCCACCCGCACGCCTCATATT
>CBFDEE010000231.1:0-4774 GCA_965603745.1 uncultured Bacteroides sp.
TATTGGAAGATAGCAGGTCAGACACTGAAAAATATATATCCTGGTCAGTCGGGCCGGTTGATCCCAGGGTGTCATTTTTTGCGGTTATTATGGTATCTGAGAAATGACCCGCAAAATGGAAGAGATTCTGATCCAGGTCCACTCCCCGGATAATATCCTCGCCAATTCCCCCGACTTCAGATATCCATTGCAGGGTACCCTCGCTGTTATACTTTGCAACAAAGATATCCGTGCCTCCGTTGGATACAATATCCCTTGAATCCCTTGCAAGGAAGTCCTCACTGTCCAGTTTTGCCGTCCCATAAAAATACCCACCCAGGTAAATATTCCCGATCGCATCCGATACTGCATCATAGCCCCTGTCCGCACCGGCACCTCCTCCGGTCCTTATCCATTCAATTTCTTCGTTCTGGTTAAACTTAAACAGAACTATGTCGTCCCCCCCAACAGATTTGATGTATATCCAGCCTGCAACGGGATCATTGTATTTAATACTGTCCCTGAAGAACCCGCTGATCAGGGTCCCTCCGTCATGAGCCAGTGAAATTGAATTAAAACGGTCTGAATTTACGGTGGTGTTTATAAAATGTGAGGCCTTAATGAAGTTACCGCTGCTGCTGTATTCGGCAGCAAAATTGTTGTTCTTGCCATTGGTCACAAGGGTATCGCTGGTAAAGAGCAGGGAGTCTTGAAAAAATCCAACCATATGGATATTACCGGTCTGGTCAACGACCAGGCTGTTGGCCCTGTCAAGGTTTTTGCCACCTGCAGCATTAACGGCCCAGTCAACAGTACCGTTTGGCAGGACCTTAACCAGGAATACATCCTCTTTATTAAGGGAGTTCAGCACGGTGCCCCCGAAATCGGCTCCATCACTGAAACTGCCTGTTGCATAAATATTACCCGAAGCGTCAAGAGCAATGTCCTTGGGCAAATCTTTTCCCGGACTTCCGAACTGACGCGTCCAGAGTGTGTCTCCGTCACTGTCCATACGGACAAGCATAATATCCATATCCTGGGCTGTATAAACGGGTCCCCCGTTAAAGGAAACCGTCCCCTGGAAAACAATTATTGCAGATACTTCATCGCTGGCAGGATCATGCGCCACTGACTGAACCTTAACGTCAAGCGAGCTGGAAAAATGGGCAGCCCAGTCAAATCCCTGAGCCCGCAGGGGACCGGCAAGCAGGCCAAAGGCACTGATCAACAGCACCGTAAATAATACTCTTTTCATTTTATGTGTTTTAATTATTGTTAATTTTTGAATAAACTAAGTTATAAAAAAACAAACGCCTACGCAATACGCTAATAAACAAGAACATATAAATTAATACAATTTTATCTTAAAATGGCATGAATATGCTGTTCAATTTCAAACTCAATTAAAGTCTCAACATTTAAGTAACTTGCATGAGAATCAGGTTTCGCACCTATTCAAAGGACTACGCTAAGCATCCGTTTGGTTGCTTTATCTGAACACACATTATCGTATGTATGACCCTATTTTTCATATTGGATATCCCAAAACGGCAACCAGCTGGCTTCAGTCCAGTTTATTTCCGAATGTTAAAAATGCAAATTATATCCACAGGGGTGATACAGCACATTCATTTATCCAGTGCAGCCACTGGGATTTCGATCCTGATGCAGTCAGGCAAAAATATTCTGAGTTTGCAGCTAAAAAGATGATTTTCAGCCTGGAAGGGTTTATCGGGACAGCGCATAACTTCGGACTCAATGGATATATGACGTATGAACATGCCCTCCGCATTAAAAGAACCTATCCCAATGCGAAAATTGTCCTTTTCATACGAAAACAAACTGATATAATCGCTTCATCCTATGCACAATACATTAAAGGTGGGGGAACTTACAGTTTAAAGAAATTCCTGTATCACCAGAGCTTTATCAACATCGGGGGATTGATGCTATTCAACTGGCAGTATTTTGAATATCACCACGTTATCCACCTCTATAAGGATTTATTCGGTGATGAAAACGTGCATGTATTCCTTTTTGAAGATTTTGTCCGGAACAAGCAGGAATTTATCCGATCATTCTGTTCCCTTCTCAATCTTGAGGTTGATATCGGACAAATCTCACTTTTCCGAGTAAATCCCGGTTACAGGAGAGGTATTAAATGGATGGCCAAAATAAGCAACAGGTTTACAGAAAGGAAAATGCCGAATAAATACTACCTCTTGCATATCCCTGGCTGGTTCCGGTTCTCAAAGCAGATCCTCCTGAGGCTGAATAAATACAGGATATTCGGAAAACATCTTGACAGCAAGGATTACCTAAGAGGAAAGATCCGGAAGGAAGTATCGGATTATTACAGGCAATCAAATAATATACTTTTATCAGAACATAAACTTGAACAAATTCGGGATTTTGAATATCCTCTTTAAACATTTTGCCGGTTTCAGAATATCATAAGACTATCTTCATTCATATTCCCAAAACAGGGGGGACATCCATCGAGTTCGCCCTGGGTATGCACGGGAACAGGACCGACGTTGGAGAAACCCCCTACCTGAATCAGAAAAAGAATCACCAGTCACTTTTTGGAAGAGGATTACAGCATCTGAGTTGCCGGGAGGTATTCAACATCGTATCCCGGCGCCTCAGAAAAAACGAGGCAGGCAATCCATTCAGCAAATGTATTGTATATGCAAAGTCATATCTTCCCGGTCCGGATCGGGTATTATCCTTTGATCATATCACTGACAGCTATTATGTGTTTACCATTGTACGGAATCCATACGACAGGCTGGTTTCAGAAATTGCATGGACAAAAGGAAGGTGGAAAACGGAAAATGAACTGGATACGGAAGTCTTCCGGACAGAAGCCAGCAAATTGTTTGCATCACCATCCAGGAATATACCAGGCAGGTTTAAACCTCAACATACTTATATCATGATTGATGGTAAGAATCCCATGCATGATGTTTTTTACTTCGAGGATTTTAAATCCCTGATCCCAATAATAAAGGATAAGTTTAATCTCATCGAGGGAGTACCCCACAGGATGAAGTCGAATCACAGATCCTGGAAGGATTATTATGATCCCGGTATACGGGAAATGGTCTATAATTATTATAAAACAGATTTTGAATTATTTGGCTATGAAAGCTGATCAGAAGAAAGCCGGCAGGGGTGTAATATACTGTGCAACAGGAGATGACTTTATAAGGAGAGCAACAATATCTGCCCGGTCACTGAAAGAACATTCCCCCGGACTCGAATGCTGCATTTTCACGGATGGTGATATTTACGGGGAGGTATGGGACAGGATCATTCCCATTGAAAAAAGCCGGACGGACTTTCATCAATATATGCTCGATAAACTGATCGTGCTTAATTCCTCGCCATACACGGATACCCTCTACCTTGATTCTGATACATATATACTGGATGACATCAATGAGATGTTCGGTATTCTGGATCGCTTCGATATGGCAATCTGCCATGGCCATGACCGGCAGAAAAGATTCCTCATTCAAAACGGCATGATTCCCGTCAGGGGAGAACTGAGGAAGGCTATAAGTAATGGTATCCCGTACTCATTTGCTCCACTCCAGGGAGGCCTGATGCTTTACCGTTCCTCTGACAAGACCCGGATATTTCTTAAAAACCTGCTCGACCTGTATAAATCAAAGGGATTTTACGATGACCAGGTTTCTATCAGGGAACTCCTGTGGAATTCCGATCTGAGGTTTTATATTCTTCCGCCGGAATATAACTTTAATGCTATTGAGGTCCTCAGATACTGGAAAAAGAATGATTTCAGGCACGCCAAACCGAAAATATTCCATTATACTCTGAATAAGAAAGATAAAATCGGGCGCCTGGTATCCTCCATAATAAAGAAGAAATCAACGGATTACGGAGATTCCCGGGGATAGACGCAATAGCAAAATATCGAACATAACAATTCCGGTGCGGGTAATATTTTTAACATACATAAACAGGTCCGGTTCCACATTCCTGGTTAACCAGCTCAGCAAACATCCTAAAATACTGGTTATGCCTGAAGGAGAAATCCTGGTTAAAAAATTCCTTTACGACCCTGCAGGCCGGCCTTCCGGAAATATTACAGGGATACTGCAGACGGATTCCAAGCTCAGACACTGGAGCTGGGATCTTTCAAAGCTGCCCGGATCATTATCCAGCCTTACAAACGTTGAATTATTTTTCCATCTGCTGGAAATGTACAGAGAATCAAATGCACCGGGAACAGAAATCGTTGTATTCAAAGCATGGGAATTGCTGTATTCACTCGGCCGCATACCGGAAAACCTGATTGAGAAATACAGGGTCAGGTATTTTGGTCTTGTAAGGGATATCAGGGCTGTGGTTGCTTCACAGCGGACAACCATATATAAGAACAGGCCACTTGAAAACAATACGCTGGCGACGGTATTGAAATGGAAGGCCTTTCTGAAAGTATGCCAAGCCCGTAAAAAGTACATCGAGATACTGGAGTATGAGAATATGATAAGAAATCACAGACTTTTCTTCACTGCTCTATTGAGGGAAATGGATTTAACATGGGACCGGTCCATGGAAGAAAGTTCCGGCAGCGTTGGGAACCTGCTTACGGAGGATCAGAAGCTGCTTCATCCGCATATTGACAAACCACCGGAGACAGATTTTATTGATCAGTGGAAAAGCAAACTGCCCCCCGAAGAGATAGTACTGATACAGAGTTACGCCAGAAAGGAATTAACAGAACTGGGATATGGTATTTCCGAGGTCAGGGCTCCCGGTTTGC
>CBFDEE010000232.1:0-4751 GCA_965603745.1 uncultured Bacteroides sp.
GACGCTTCCGGAAGGGAATGGACGCTAATCACCTCGGTAACTGAATCTGCAAAGCCTTCCCCGTCGGACCAGACATATTTAAAGCTGTAATCACCCGTGTTCTCAGGGCTGAATACCAGGCTGTCACCGTAGACCGAGAACCCGTCCCCTGCTTCGAAGTTCCCTCCCCGGGGTGAGCCCAGCATGGAAACGGGGTCGCCGCCCAGGCACATATCCTCCCTGACTCTTTTTACATGGACAACCAGGGGCAGGATCAGGGTATAATCCTCCACCAGTCCGTTTATATAGACCTCCAGCATGGTATAGCCTGATTCGTGCAGATCGTTGCGGTCTTCCGGATCAGCCGGGTCGAGTCCGTTTGCCAGTTCCCAGTCGTCGTCCATGCCGTCCTCGTCCGCATCGGCCGGTACATCGTAGGTCAGGTACTCCGGGTATCCGCCTACCGAATCCGGGGTATCGATAATGCCTTTTTCCATGCCAAACACCCCGCTCCCCGTGGCGGTCCCGTTCATGGTTTCGTAAATGACCCTCGCATCTACCGTATCCCTCTTCGGATAAACTGCTCCCACCATGTCCATCACGGACAGGAAGGCTTCTTCTGCCGTTTCTGTGGGCAGTGGTTCTTCCATCCTGAATGGCTCGTTTGATTTCATAAAATCGTGGTATTCCGAAGGTATTTTGGCCTTGCTCACGCCCAGCCAGTTGTCATCTGTCTTCTCGGGACTTGAAAACATGTAGTTACCATCCAGATGCCAGCGCCCGGGTCCTACCCCTCTCTTATCATAACCTGGTTCTATGAATAACAGACTGTCGGGGGTGGCAGGTCCGGATTTATAGTAATTATTTACCATATTCGACCAGGAAGACCTCTGTCCCTCCCATAATTCGCCGCCATAGCAGGCCCCGATCCTCCCCCAGTTGTAGATTACATTGTTGCGGTAATCGACCCGGGCGTTTTTGTCCTCAGACCTGGCCCCGTTGAACCGGATGGTACGGCTCCAGTTATGGGCGATGAGGTTATGATGTATCGATGCATACTCCCCGCCCCACACTCCTCCATAGGAGCGGAGACCTTTTTTATGGCCGGCATCACGCAATCCCTCGCTGGCGATACACCACTGAACAGTGGTATGACGGTTATCATAGAATATGGCACATTCCTCGTTGGCCCAGCTAAAGGAGCAGTGGTCTACCATTATCTTTTTGCAGTTCTCAACGTTCAGTCCCTCAATACCATCCTCAAGCTTCGATGCCCCGGCACCCAGTCCCGGACGGAACCTCAGGTAGCGGATGATTACATTTTCTGACCTGAGTTTTACCCAATAATTCCTTAAACAGATCCCGTCGCCCGGTGCCGTCTGCCCTGCCAGGGTCAGGTTGTCCCTCGAAATCTCCAGTTCATCCTGTAATTCAATTATGCCTGACACCCTGAATACTATGGTCAGGGGCTTGGGTACCGTGTAGGTTTCTTCCGGTTTAACCGGATGGGGCAGGGTATCCATAGCCTGATCCAGTACCCACCTGAGACTTCCTTCCGGCGGATTAGCCGGATTATCAACCAGTGTCGTCACTGCCAGCACAGCTCCTCCCCGGCCACCGGTTATGTATTTTGCGAATCCTTCCGCTCCCGGGAATGCCGGGACCTGGGCTTCCGCCACACCTGTTGCGATCATTAAACTCAATAATAGCAGTCCCCCGCCAAATCCTTTCCTGAAATCTCTCATGTCTTTTCTTCCTCCTGTTAATTAATTATCTCTGTTTTTAAATAGTTAATGCTGTACACAGTTTCCTTTTCCGGCTTCCCGTCCTGGATTACATCAAAATCCTGGTCTGTCGGGGTGTCCGTGTCCGGGAAGCGCCGTATCCCGCCGGTCCTGAAAGTGATCCTCTCCAGGTTGTGGACCGGGGAAAAGAATAATCCCGCAGCTTTCCTTTCACCGTTTATAAACACCTCATAGAAGCGGTTACTGGTACGGGCCTCAATGCGAATATTGTATTCCTGCCCTTCACTGTATTTCATTATATTGTTCAGCCTGTACCCCGCCTTGTGCCTCAGGAAACCGTCCTCATCGAAAATAAGGCGCATGGCCGGTGTCCCCTTCCCGTCCTGCAGCTCAATATACAATTTTCCATGGGCATTCTGGCCGGGCTGCAGGGAAAATTCAACAGCGATCTCTTCGGAGGGCGGGAAAAGCCTTTCGGCCCTTGCATAATCGAAGGGGTCGCTGTCACGCATGTAAAGCCGGCGCCTGCCGTCTTCTGTGGTTTCAATGGCAACCGGGGCCCACCGGGGACTGAAAATATTCCAGTGTTCCAGTTCGCTACCGGGAGTCATGGCATCGAATTCCTCCGACACATGCCCGGAAGCTTTTTCCCTGACAGGAACGGGAACAGAGGAAACCCAGATATCCTCCTTGTTCATGCTGTAGCATACCCAGAGTTTCCCGTCGGGGGGTATTCCGTTTCCCTCGAGGATCCCCCGTACGTATTGCGGTCCGTAGGATTTGTAATTACCGCCGTAACGCATGGTGCTGATCTCACCGTTGACAAGCAGGAGGTTATGGTAATCGAGTCCGTCCTCGCTGACAGACAGGGCAAGGGGCCAGCGGAAATCCGAGGGATTGTAAACGGTGGCATACCTGCCGTCGCTTGTCTGCTGTCCCCATATCTTTGCATTGGAATTCACGAAGCCCGGAGCCCTGACGGGTATGGTCCATGTTTGTCCCCCATCCTCAGAGATGGCGGTAAGGGCATGCTTCCACAGGCCCACTGCCCTGCCATCCGGCAGATGGTAATAACAGAAGGCCTTGTATTCCTTTGTCATCGGTATGATGGGATCATCCCGGTCGGATTCCTCGTTCCACTGCTGGAGAAGCAGCGGGTTCGCGAGAACCTCCTCGCAGGCCCGGATGAAACCCTCGTCCGGACTGCTTTGATAGAAGGGATGATCCGTGTTTGCCTGATCCCATCCATGGTTGTAACGGATGAAGTACTGGGGACCAGAACTGCCGTCTTCATGGATCTCCCGTACGACACGGCCGATGCCATTCCCGTCGTTCGGGCCGTCCGTCCTGTCCATACAGATCCCGTCATACCCGAAGGCAAGCAGGCGGTTCTCTTCCGATACGTAGAATCCCATCCGCTGGTGCATAACTGCATACATATTGAATGCCGTATCCGTCCTCCCTTCCTTAACCGTACCGTCCGGGATCCTGTAGGGCGGGAAGATCACCACGGGCCGTGACCAGGTATAGCCGTCGACGGATGTGGAGAGAAAGGTTTGTCCCGGTTGCAAATGGTCCCCGACCGGGTTGCTGAGGTACTGCAGGTAGAACCGGCCGTTCCACCAGGCAAGGTTCGGGCCATGGTTATAGGTCCACCCGAAACCCTCGGCCGAATCCGGGTATTCCCGGTTGGCCCGCATTACCTGAATATTATGCACCCCGACTGCAGGATGCAGCTGTCCATGGTGATATTCCGGGTTGTTCAGGGTCCTGCCGGTATATACCGGTATCTCGGGGACAGTCCTGCTGCAGGCTGCCAGGATCATGAATCCTGAAATCAGCGATATGATTACTGTATGCCTGTTCCTCAGATTCATTTTTTAATTTCTTGTCGTTTCATTGATTTCTCCGGTCCCGGCCTTCAGTCCCTCAAGAATCTTCGCATCCGCCCTGAAGATGGTGCCGTGCTTATGGCCTTCCGGCAGGCTGATCTCATCCGAAATATCCGTAAATTCAATGAAATCCCGTGTCTTTACCGCCCCGTACTTCTTTTCCCGGTAAGCATCAAAGAAGATCAGCCAGTCCTCCCCGTCCTTCAGGACGGTCGGACCTTCGGTAAACTGCTGCGTATAGGGATCTGAAATATTCTCCCAGGGACCTAGGGGGTCCTTCCCAAAGGCGACCTTCAGGTTTCGGTTGGGACGGGTATTGTCTTTAATAACCAGGACATAATCTTCTTTTCCCCTTTTCACGATCACGCAGTCTATGACACTGAAACCGGGATCCAGATAAAGGGCCGTTTCGGTAAAAGTCTCGAAATCCTTTGTAGTGGTATAATACATCCTGTGATTGTTCCTTTCCTCCTCGATCCCCTTCTCGAAACGGAAGGGAATGGTCGACGCCCATATGATGATGAATGAATCCGTTCCCTCGTCGCAATATAATTCAGGGGCCCAGACATTGACCGTGCTGGGTTCATGCTGCATTACGGGAATGAATTTCTGCTCAGACCAGTTGATAAGGTCATCCGACCAGGCATACCCGGATCCGGGGTCACCCTGCCAGGAGGATGTCCAAACCATGTGGAACCTGCCTCCGGGATCCCTTACAACCGAAGGGTCCCTCATCAGTGAATCTTTCCCGACCAGGGGTTCCAGGTACGATCCGCCCAGGTCGTTCCAGTGATAACCGTCAGAACTATACGCAAGGTACAAACCATCTGTTGCAGGTTCCCGGAAGGAACTGAACAGGTAAACCTCATCCTGTTTGCTGCAAGCGGATGCCAGCAGCAGGATCAGTATTGCAACCGTATAGATACGTGTCATTGGAGTATTTTTATGAGATGATTGAATCGATGATCAGGACCCAGTCATTCCCGTCCCGGGCTTCTCCCGGCGGATTGAAAGTCCGGGTACCTGTATTTTCGAAGTCCCCGATTACCTGAACCTCCCCGCTGCGCGGGTTAAACCAGCTGACCTTTATGAACTGTCCCCCGATCGTGCCAAGATTGAACTCGATATCCCGGCC
>CBFDEE010000233.1:0-4732 GCA_965603745.1 uncultured Bacteroides sp.
AAGTGGTTTATTCTCGACAATCCCCCGGATACCGTATGCACCCATTGCCTGAAGGATCCGGATCAGCACAAATCCATAGTAGTGCCTTCTGAATTCCGCCGGCCGCATACAGGTTTCCCTTTCCATGCTTTCAAGGTAGTATTCCAGCAATTCTTCCCTTATATCTGGCGGGAGGTCCACGCGGGCTTCGAACAGCAGGGAGGCTACGTCATACTGAAGAGCACCCCTCCTCCCCCCTTGATAATCAACAAAATACAGAGTGCTATCATGTAGCAGGATGTTACGGGCCTGAAAATCCCGGTACATGAAATGATCTGAATCCGCACCGGAAAGAAAGCCGGCAAATGCATTGAAATCATTTTCCAGTTCCTGCTCATTAAAAGGGATGCCGAGCAGTTTGAGAAAATAATACTTGAAATGGTTCAGGTCCCACATCATCGATTGAAGGTCAAATTCCTGTCGCGGGACACATACCGAATAGTCCATTCCCCTGTGGCCTTCCGTCTGGAACTGCAGCAGATGCTCAAGTGCTGACCTGTATATTGGTTTAATCCCTTCCGGGAAATCACCACCAAGCCGGCTGCGGTCCACTTCCTCCTTTAGAGTCTGATCACCTAGATCCTGAAGAAGGTATATTCCCCTGGAGGGATCTTCTGCTATCAGTTCCGGCACATTCAGGCCAAGGTTCCTGAAATGCTTTGTAAAAGCGAGGAATGCCCTGGTTTCCAGTGAATCCGGGCTATACACACCAATCCATGTCTGCCCGCCGTCTTCCAACCTGAAATACCTGCGGTTTGATCCTGCACCCGGAAGTTCCTCCATATTACCTGCTGCCCTTCCGAAGGCATCCCGAAACAGTATCTGTAAGTTTTCCTTTTCCAATCTATGATAGTTTACCGGGCAGAAGCAAAGTAAATAAAAATTCAGGCAACCATTTAAACAATTTTTATAACTTCGTGATTGTTCAGGAATACTGTTGTGAAACTTGAAGTCTACGACCATAAAGATCTCAACTTCGTTGAGCTGAATACCACGGGAACCGAGGATGACTATAATAAATGTGATTCTGAATCCCGGTACGTAGATTCAGTCGTATTCAACCTGTACACGCAGTGCTTTGAAATGGCGAACCAGCTTTATGAATACTACCAGGCTACCAAGTACAATACCCGGTTTATCATCCCGCTGAGGAACAACCTGCTGACGCATCTGGTAAAGCTTGAACAGATCAGCAGCCTCGGAGATTTCCAGGATTTCATTTCCAAAAAAATATTAGGCAAGGAATTCCTGCTGGCCCTGGTGCAGTCGGATAAGAACTGGACGGATCACTGGAAACAGTATCATAAGAAACTGGTAACCGTCACCAGACAAATCCTTGAACTGATCGATTTCTGCATCGACGAAGACCGTATCCTCTGGGTCATCGGTTACTGAATAACAGCATAAGGAAAAATGCCCTTAAATGGTTATGTTTGTAAGCGTACCAAACAATAACCGAATGCCCAGTTTTGTAATCACTGAAAAATGCGATGGCTGCAAGGCAGAGGACAGGACTGCATGCCAGTATATCTGCCCAAACGACCTGATGGTCCTTGACAGGGAAAGCAACAAGGCCATGAACCGTGCACCGGATATGTGCTGGGAATGCTACAACTGCGTGAAGATTTGTCCCACGCAAGCCATTGAGGTCAGGGGTTATGCAGATTTCATGCCCCTCGGCGGGGTGGTGCAGCCACTGAGAAGCTCAGATGCCATTATGTGGTCCGTTAAATTCAGGAACGGACAGATCAAACGATTCAAGTTCCCTACCCGAACGACTCCTGAAGGAACTGCGGAACCGGACGCCGGGTTTGATACTGCCTCGGATGATCTGAAGAGTCCCCTTCTGAGAACCGAGCCCGCTTCTACGGGACTCGATGAACTCGAAAAGATCTGAATCCCCCTTTAGCGGATTCCATTACCCTGAAAAACGAACCAATGAGTATAACAGACAATTTCGAAACCGTTGAGGTGCAGACCGACATACTGATCCTCGGGGGAGGCATGGCCGCCTGCGGCGCCGCTTACGAAGCTGCACACTGGGCCAAAAAGAACAATCTCAGCATTACCCTGGTGGACAAGGCTTCGATGGATCGCTCGGGTGCAGTGGCCATGGGACTTTCAGCAATCAATATGTACCTGGGACTCAAAGAGGGGAAAAATACCCTTGCGGATTATGTGAACTACGTGAAGACCGACCTGATGGGGATCGCCCGGGACGACCTGGTCGCCAATATCGGCAGGCATGTTGACGCATCGGTGCACCTTTTTGAGAAATGGGGACTCCCCATCTGGAAAGACGAAAAAGGCAAATACGTGAACGAGGGGCGCTGGCAGATCATGATCCACGGAGAATCTTATAAGACTATCGTAGCGGAGGCCGCCAAGAATGCCCTGGCCGAACTGGGCGACAGGGGACAGTATTTCGAAAGGGTTTTTATCACCGATCCGATCATGGAAGGGGATCGCTGCACGGGTGCCATCGGGTTCAGCGTCAGGGAAAACAAGGTTTATGTGTTCCGGGCTAAAAGCGTACTGGCCACCATGGGAGGTGCCGTTCATGTTTTTAAACCGAAGTCTGTTGGCGAGGGACTCGGACGATCATGGTATCCACCGTTTAACAGCGGTGCCAGTGCATACTTTACCCTGAAAGCCGGTGCGGAAATGACCTGCCAGGAAGTACGTTTCGTTCCTGTCAGGTTTAAGGATGCCTACGGTCCCGTCGGGGCCTGGTTCCTTCTGTTCCAATCCCGCGCCACCAACGCCCTGGGAGAAAATTATATGGAGACCAGGGCCGCCGAACTGGAGAAATGGGCGCCATACGGGAATGCGAAACCCACACCGGCAAACCTGCGGAATTACCTCATGATGCTGGAAATAGAGGAAGGCAAAGGCCCCATCTACATGCGGACAGAGGAGGCTATTCAGAAGATCGTGGAATCCATCCCCGATGAAAAGGAAGCCAGGAGAAAGCTGAAGGAACTTGAAAAGGAGGCCTGGGAGGATTTCCTGGATATGACAGTAAGCCAGGCCCTCCTTTGGGCATCCATGAACATCAATCCCGAAGAGAAGCCATCGGAGATATCCGCATGTGAACCCTATTTCATCAGTTCCCATTCCGGGGCATCCGGCGCCTGGGTCAGCGGTCCGGAGGACCTTGCCCCCGAAGGCTATAAATGGGGGTACCCGAATATGACCACGGTCCGGGGACTGTTTGCAGCCGGGGATGCTTCAGGAGCCTCCAGCCATAAATTTTCATCCGGTTCATTTACCGAAGGAAGGATCGCAGCCAAAGCAGCGGCAGCCTTCTGTGTTGACCATCCCGACCTGCCGCCGGTATCAGGTGACAGGCTGAGCGAGATGAAACAGAGCATCCTGAAACCCATGGAACTTTTCGAAACACATAAGGGATATACCCAGGACCCCGATGTCAATCCGAATTACATCCGCCCCCAGATGTTCATGTTCCGCCTTCAGAAAATTATGGACGAATATGCCGGCGGGACTTCCAGCGGGTTCAAGACATCCGCAGCCCAGATGGAGAAGGGGCTCGAACACCTGGATATGCTGAAGGAAGACATTGCCAGCCTGGCCGCCGGGGATACCCATGAGCTCATGCGCTGCTGGGAAAATATCCACCGGGTATGGCAGGCGGAATCACATATCCGCACCATGCTTTTTCGTGAAGAGACACGCTGGCCGGGATATTATTTCAGGAGCGATTTCCCGGAACTTTCCGAAGATGACTGGAAATGCTTCGCCAATTGCAGGTGGGACCCCGAATCCGGCGAATGGGAGATGATGAAAAGAGAAGTAATTGATCTCACAGACTGATGCCAGGGGAAAAGAAAAATACCACGAACAGCCAGGGTTCAGCCCGGGTCCACTCACAGGGTATTAAAGAAAAAACCGTATTGATAATCGGTGGCGGAATCAGCGGCATTACAGCTGCTGTTGAAGCCGCGGAAACGGGCTGCACGGTGTACCTGGTGGAGAAGCTGCCCTATCTCGGGGGACAGGTAGCCCGTATGAATGAGTATTTCCCGAAACTTTGTCCCCCGTACTGCGGCCTTGAGATAAATTTCAAACGAATCCGCAACAGCCGGCGGATCGAAGTCATCACCTCCGCCACGGTTGAAAAGATAAGCGGTTCTGCGGGTAATTTCACCGTCAGCCTGAACCTTGCACCCGAATACGTTACTACTAACTGTACGGCCTGTGGTGATTGTTCAGATGTTTGTCCCGTAGAAACAGAAAATCCTTTCAATTACGGGATGAATAATCACAAGGCAATCGACCTGCCGCATGAATTGTCCTTTCCGGGCCGGTATTACCTGGATGATTCAGTCTGCAGGAAAGACCAGTGCAATGAATGTGTGTCCGCCTGTAAATACAATGCCATCAATCTGAGCGCAGAGCCGGCCACCCGGGAAATCGAGGTCGGATCCGTCCTTTTCTGTACGGGCTGGAATCCCTACGATCCTGAAAAACTTCCCGAATATTCATGGGGGAGATCCAAAGATATCCTGAACAATGTAATGATGGAAAGGCTTGGGGCTCCAAACGGTCCCACCCGGGGCAGGATACTGAAACCCTCTGACGGGGAACCCGCCACTAAAATAGCCTTTCTGCAATGTACAGGATCCCGTGACGAGAACCACCTGCCATACTGTTCCGCAGTCTGCTGTTCTGC
>CBFDEE010000234.1:0-4730 GCA_965603745.1 uncultured Bacteroides sp.
TGGCGCTGGAGTTCAAGGTAGAAATCCTCACCGAAGGTTTCCGTATAGAAAGCAAGTGATTCTTCAAGTCCCCTGTCATCACTGTTCAGTATCTGTGAGGGAACATCCCCTCCCAGGCAGGCCGTGGTAGCAATCAGTCCCTCGTGATTCTCCTTCAGCAGCTCTTTATCTATGCGGGGTTTATAATAATGTCCCTCGATATATCCAAGGGAGACCAGTTTTACCAGGTTCAGGTACCCTGTATGGTTCTTTGCAAGGAGCACCAGGTGGTATCCTCCCCTGTCCTCTTTTGTGCTTATATCCGTTCGCTTCCTTCTTGCAAGGTAAACCTCGCATCCAATGATGGGCTTCAGGCTGTGATTTTTGGCTTCATTGGTGAACTCCTTTACCCCGAACAGATTACCATGATCGGTAATGGCAATAGCATCCATGCCATCCTCCCTGGCCTTCTTCATCATGACCGGAATGCTGGATGCCCCGTCCAGGATGGAATACTGTGTATGCACATGAAGATGCGTGAAGTCCATCTATTATAAAAATCAGATAATAAGGATTTTAACAACAGCAAGGCAGTTGAATCCCGGTTCTCAAATTTACACATTTGAAACGGCAGTCACCCTTATGTTAATAATTATTTTATAAGTTAATTCCGTCACTTCATTTTCTCTTCCGGCAGGGGTTTTGAGGATTCGGGAAAAAATCACCTGAATCACTTTTGTGAAAAGAATTATTGTCTATCTTTGCACGTCCAAATTAGTAGGAGCATTTTTATCATTTAAGATTATGCCAGTTAGATTAAGATTAGCGAGACACGGTAGGAAGAAGTTTGCATTCTATCACATTGTAGCTGCAGACGGACGGGCGCCACGAGATGGCAAGTTCATTGAGAAACTGGGGATCTATAATCCCAATACAAATCCTGCGACCATTGAGCTGGATTTTGACAAATCTCTGGACTGGCTGTTAAAAGGTGCACAACCTACTGAAACGGTAAGAGCAATTCTCTCTTACAAAGGAGTACTTATGAAAAGGCACCTTCTGGAAGGTGTCAGAAAGGGTGCTTTCTCCGAGGAGGAAGCCGAGAAAAGATATGCAGCCTGGTTGAAGGATAAGGAAAGCAAGATACAGTCAAAAATCGACGGACTTGCCAAAAAGAGTGAGGATGATATCAGACAGAGGCTTGAAGCTGAAACGAAGGTAAGTGAAGCCAGAACTGCAGATATTATGAAAAAACAATCAGAGCTTGCTGAAGCTGCAGAGAAGGAAGCAAAGGAAGATGCTGCGGAAGGTGAAGAAGTTGCTGCAGAAGCAACAACCGAAGCAGAAGCAACAGCCGAAGCACCTGCAGAGGAAGCTGAGGCAAAGGCGGAAGAAGTGAAGGAAGAGGCGAAAGACGAGGCGAAGGCAGAACAGGTGAAAGATGAGGCGAAAGAAGAAGTGAAGGAAGAAGTGAAGGAAGAAGCCGCTGAAGCTCCCGCTGCGGAAGAGGCAGAAAAGAAGCCTGAAGCTGCCGTGACAGAGGAACCGAAGAAAGAAGGAAAGGAAGCAGGGAAAGGTTCCGGTGGAAAAAAGGCGGATGAAGTAAAGGATGAAGGCAAGGAGCCGGCTGAGCAGGCAGAAGAGAAAAAGGAAGAATAATCCTCCTGGCATATGACCGGGGATGACAACATACTCCTTGGTACGATTGCAAAGACACATGGTGTCCGTGGTGAATTGATCCTGCGGACCGCCGATCCTTCCTTTGATCTAAATGAAAACTGGGAATCGATATTCCTTCAGATTGACGGAATACTGGTTCCCTTTTTTATTTCCGGCCTGCGGCCATTCAAAGCAGGCGAATGGGTGGTTAAGTTCGACTGGTACGAAGACAGGAACAGGGCCGAAACCCTGGTAGGGCATGCTGTCTGGATTGAAGGCAGCAAGGTGGAATCTTCTGAAGATGAACTGTACCTTGATGAGCTGGTCGGTTACGGGTTCAGCGACAAAACATCAGGTCACAGCGGCCAAATAACAGGTTTTATGGATATCCCCGAAAACCCCGTTTTCGAAGCAATATGCGGCGGGGACAATATATTGATACCCGCCAGGGAAGAACTTATCCTGGAAGTTGATCCCGGTACCAGGAGTATAATCTTCGAACTTCCGGAAGGCTTAATCTGAAGTCTGAAAACTTCTGAAGCTATCATGAAATCATATTTGTGACACCATAGCTGCAGCAAATCCGTATTCCTTTCGTCTTTAGCATACGCTCAGGAATATTATTGTCAATAATTAAACCCATAATCATGAAAAACAGTATCCTTAAATCAGTCCTTTCCATTTTTCTAATCCTTTTAACAACTCTGGCATTCTCGCAGAAAAAAGAAACACGTGATGTGCCGGAATTTTCAGGCATCTCCCTGGGAATTGCCGCCGATCTCTACCTCAGCCAGGGGAGTCCCCGGGAAGTTGTAATCCAGGCAAGCGAAGACGACCTTGCAAAAATCGATACTGAAGTCAAGAACGGGCATCTTAAGATCAAAACCGAAAGCTTCAATTCAAGGATAAAGGATGTAAAGATCTGGATAACGGTCCCCGATGTAGAATCCCTCAACCTGTCGGGCTCCGGGAAGATCATCTCTGAAACACCCCTCAGCAGCAAAGAACTTGAAATACGTTTAAGCGGCAGCGGGTCGATCAAAGTCAAGGAATTAAACGGCGGAGAGATAGAAGCTGCAATATCCGGTTCGGGTACCATATACCTGGGCGGAACGGCAGATGAAATGGGAATAAGCATCAGCGGGTCCGGAAACCTGAATGCTGCGGGACTGCAGGTTGATGAATGCGATGTAAGAATAAGCGGTTCCGGAAGCTGCGAGGTGGATGCCACCGGCGAACTCGACGCAGCCATTTCCGGAAGCGGCAGGGTGACGTATTACAGCAATCCGCAGGTGGATGCAGCTGTATCCGGTTCGGGTAAGGTCAGGAAAGGGGAAAAATAGCGTGGACCCTATTTACGTATGATCTCGATCTCACCGTTAAGATAAACCTTCAGTACCCCTGAAGGTTTTCTTTTTTTTCGTTCATCCTGCCGCCAGTCCACCACATGGTCAACCGCCCCGCGGACTTCAGGGGAGATTTCACTGAAATTTGCCGGGGGAGACATGCCCGCAAGGTTTGCGGAACTGGAAACAACGGGCTTGCCAAAGGCCTTGATAAGCTCCCTTGAAAAGGGATCTGCCGTGATGCGGATACCAATGCTTCCGTCGGCCCCCGTCAGGTTCCCGGCAAGCTTGCGTGCACATGGATATACAATGGTGAGGGGGGCCTCATTTACCTCGAGGATCTGGATGGCTGCAGCCGGGATCTCTTCAATATAGTCCGATACCATGCCGACGGAATCGGCAAGCACCAGCATGGCCCTGGAGTCTTCCCGCCGCTTGATGCCGTAAATCTTTGCCACGGCATCCGGGTTGGTGGCATCGCAACCGATTCCCCAGATCGTATCGGTCGGGAAGAGGATGGTCCCTCCGTTACGGAGGATACCGGCACATATCTGGATCTCTTTTTTCATCTATAAGACTTTCCGGTAGACCTTCATTATATTCTCTGCGATGATATCATCCGTGAATCTGAGGGCATGTTCAAATCCCTCGTTCTTCATCCTGTCCCGTAATTCACTGCTGTCCAGTATTTTAAGAATAGTTGATGCCAGCTCTTCCGGTTTGTCGGGATCCACATATTCCGATGATGTTCCGCCCGCTTCGGAAAAACAGCCGCCCGTCGATGTAATAACCGGTGTTTTAGAAGACAGTGCCTCGAGAATGGGAATGCCGAATCCCTCGAACCGTGACGGATAGATAAATAACTCCGCCATCTGGTAAATTCCGGGGAGGTCTTCATTCGGCACATCCTTCAGGAAAAGTATGTTCTTCATGGATTTCTCCCTTATGAACTGCCGGACCTTTTCAAGATAGGGTGTGGCGCGTCCAATAACAATCAGCGGGATATCGAGGGAATCCAGGTGCATGGCCTCCAGGATTCTGAGCAGGTTCTTCCTGGGCTCGATGGTCCCTACATACAGAAGAAAGCTGGAAGGAAGCTTATACTTATCCGCCAGCCGGCTTTTATCCATATCATTCGCGGGGGAATAGAACATCGGGTCACAACCCTGGTAAACCACATCTATTTTTTCGGGGGATATCCCAATAAAGTCCTGGATATCGGAACTCGTCTGCCGGGAGATGGCGATGATCCTGTCGGCCCTGTTACAGGCATGCCGGGCCTTTCTTGTATAGATCTTCCTGTCGATGGGATTATACCATTCCGGGTAGCGGAGAAAGATCAGGTCATGCATCGTCACAACAGAGCGTACGGATGGTCTTGGCATATCAAAGGGGATCTCGTTGCTGAGCCCATGGTACAGGTTTATGCCATCGCTTTCAAGTCTTCTCCCGAGCCAGTAACTCCGCCAAAGGGAGCTGAATTTCCTGCCTGCCCATGACTCCGGGTAAACCAGCTGATGTTTTTCAAATTCACCGTTCCGGATACTGCGGACCCGTTTCGGGATATAGAGGTAATACTGGTGCTCGGGGAAGCTGGAAGCAAGGTGGCGAATTGTATTGCGGCTGTAATTCCCCAGTCCGCTGTAATTAAAAAAAGCCCTTTTGGCATCAAGACCGATTCGCATGCCTGGTTGGTTTTACCTGATGATTTCCTTTATATATGACTCAGCCGCCGGAAGAGAAGTT
>CBFDEE010000235.1:0-4710 GCA_965603745.1 uncultured Bacteroides sp.
GGTCGATCAGCGCCCCGACGAGGGCAGCGTCGTCCCCGGCCTCCTTCTCCTGGTATGGAAAAGCTGACTTAGACGATTATATCGGGCGATAATCTCGGTTTTATATCAGAGTGGTACCATGTCAGGCTGTCGGATCTGAAATACTGGAACAATATTTACGGGACAACCATAAGGTCAGGCAGGAAACTGATTGTATTCGTGCCCGGGGAAAAGGCTGAACAGTACCGGAAGATCGATCAGATGAGTTTTGCCCAAAAACAGCGCAGCATAGGCAAGGAAGTGGCAGCGGTGGAGTCCCGGGAGAAGAAAGACCTTCCCGGAAGGGATGATGACTATGTTTTATATACCATAAAATCAGGAGACACTCTCTGGGAGATTGCCAAAAAATACCCGGGAGTTTCCGACAGTGACCTGATTGAGCTGAATGATCTGAAAGACGGGAATAATATTAAACCGGGCATGGTTATCAGGATCAGGCCCAAAGGATAATTATAGTGAAACCACCAGGAATTCTGGCATTCGTTTTCTCTGTACTGGCCATCCTCTTTCTGATATCAATCGTTTTCCCCGGGGAAGGCATCAGGATCGGTGAAAAGATTACGCTTAAGTTCCTGAGCCTGGAAGAGATCATAGGGGCCGACACGGTTCAATACGCGGATATTTCAGCCATCCTGAGCAGCAGCAAGGCGATCAGCGATTCGGCGTACCAGGCCATGCTGGAATCTGTCCCGGACAGTCCCGGAATAATCCCGGAAGAATTCGGATCAGGACCCGGGAATGGCCTGGCACAGGATACCGTCAGGGCAGACGAGCAGAGCCTTAAATTGCTGATTCATTCGATCGAATACCCGGAAGGGGACAAGACATTACTTTACCCGTTCTTTCGCAGGATGCGCAGGCTGAGCCGTACAAGGGAAAAGCTCAGGATTATGCATTACGGGGACTCCCAGATCGAGGGTGACCGAATGACCTCTTTTATCCGATACAAACTCCAGGACCAGTTCGGAGGTTCCGGCATCGGGATCCAGCCGGTCGTTCAGCTGTACGGATACCAGCTTTCCCTGCGGCATACCGCCTCCGATTCATGGGAACGGTATACGGCATTCGGTAAAGTTGACAGCACACTGGAGCATAAGCGGTACGGGGCCCTGGGAAGTTTCGCCCGGTTCTCGCCGTATCCTGACAGCGCCGGAGCCGATACGCTGATGAATGAAGCTTGGATCACGCTTGAACAGTCCCGGCGCACATACCGCCTGACAAGGATGTTCCGGAATGCCCGGTTGTATTATGGAAATGCCACCCAGCCGGTTTACTTCGAGGTATATTCTGACGGGGAGCTTTTCGATGCGGATTTCCTGGGAGTTGGCAGGGGATTGAGCATTAAATCCTGGAACTTCCCGGAAACCCCCGAACAGCTTACTTTCCAGTTTAAATCGGCCTGCAGTCCGGATTTCTACGGGATTGCCCTGGACGATGACTGGGGACTGAGTGTTGATAATGTTCCCCTGCGGGGGAGTGCGGGACTGGTATTCAGCAAGATTGACGGTGATCTCCTGAAACAGATGTATGACAGCCTGAATGTCAGATTGTTGTTTCTGCAGTTCGGGGGAAATGTCGTTCCCTATCTGACCGAGAATTTTTCCTATTACGAAAAGCTTCTCTACAGGGAACTGACCAGGCTGAAGTCCCTCGTCCCCGGCCTTCAGATCATCGTGATCGGCCCGGCCGATATGTCCCTCAGGGAAAAAGATAAATTTGTCTCTTACCCGAACCTGGAGAATATCAGGGACGCCATGAGGAATGCTGCCTTCAGGGCGGATTGTGCGTTCTGGGACATGTACTCAGCCATGGGCGGCCGCAATTCCATGCCAAGCTGGGTTTATGCCCAGCCTTCCCTGGCCAGTTCCGATTTCGTCCACTTCAACGAACGGGGAGCACGGGTACTTGCCGAAATGTTCTACAATGCATTTATCTACGACTATAACGACTATGTCAGTACCCTGCAAACAGCAGATCATTCCAATCAAACCAGCCGGACACCTTGAATTCCATCAGAGATATATTCCTTTATAACCAGGACGCACCACTGCTTTTCACGAGGATGTACTTCTGGGGATTCCTGCTGGTGACCCTGGCGGTTTATTCCATAGTGTATAAACAGAGGGGTATGAGAAATTCCTACCTTTTCCTGATCTCCCTGTTCTTTTACTATAAAACCAGCGGTTTGTTCTTTCTCCTGCTGGTCTTTTCAACCGTCTCAGACTACCTGATCGGGCTGGCTATTCACCGGTTCCGTGAGAAAAACTGGAAAAAAGTCATGGTTGCCCTCAGCGTTACCATAAATCTGGGGGTCCTTTCTTATTTCAAATACGCTTACTTTTTTACTGATGCCTTCAACCATGTCTTCAATACCCAGTTGGAGGTTGTCAATTACCTGGCCCTCTGGGCCAACCAGGCGAGCGGATCGCATTTCGATGCTTCCGTTATTTTCCTTCCGGTGGGAATATCCTTCTTTACCTTTCAGACCATAAGCTACGCGGTGGATGTATACCGCGGGAAATGCCAGCCCGTCAGGAACATCATCGATTTTGGTTTCTATGTTTCGTTTTTTCCCCAGTTGGTGGCGGGACCCATCGTAAGGGCCTCCGAATTTGTGCCCCAGCTTTATGCGAAATACTCTCTGACGAGATATGAATTCGGCTTCGCCCTCTGGATGATCATGAAGGGCTTGTTCAAGAAAATGGTCCTCGGTGACTACCTGGCCGTAAATTTTATCGACCGGGTCTTCGATACTCCGACCCTCTACACCGGTTTCGAGAACCTTATGGCCCTGTACGGCTATTCACTGCAGGTATACTGCGATTTCTCCGGTTATACCGACATTGCCATCGGGGTGGCGCTCCTGTTTGGATTCAGGCTTCCGAAGAATTTCAATTCCCCCTACAAGGCCGAGAACCTGGGTGATTTCTGGAGGCGCTGGCATATGTCCCTTTCCTCCTGGCTGAAGGACTACCTTTACATCCCCATCGGGGGAAACAGGAAGGGCAGGCTGAGAACCAATATAAACCTGATGGTGACCATGTTGCTCGGGGGACTCTGGCATGGCGCGGATATGAAGTTCATTATCTGGGGAGGGTTGAACGGAATCGGGCTTATCGTATACAAATTCTGGAAGAAAATCAGTCCCTGGGAAAACAAAAAGAACATTTTCGTGCATGCCTGGAAGATATTCCTGACCTTTAATTTCATAACCTTTACCCGCATCTGGTTCCGGGCCGATGACATGGACAGGGTGAATTCCATGCTTTACCAGCTCAGGCACAGCATGGACCTGGGTGTGGTCCCGGAGGTGCTTTCCTCATTCAAACTTGTTTTCGGAATTATGCTTTTCGGCTACCTTCTCCACTGGTGGCCCTCCGCTTGGAAAGACCGCTATATGAACTGGTTCATCCGAATCCCCCACTGGACGAAAGCGATCCTGGTCATCATCCTGGTCTTCCTTATATACCAGTCCCAGACCTCAGACCTGCAACCCTTCATTTATTTCCAGTTTTAACAGTTTTTTTCCGGTGTCCCGATATGAATCCCTGCAGATGCTGTTTCCCCGGTCCTGATGTCAGGGAGAAAAGGTCCTGTTCATTTGAATGGCCTGTAAACCGGGCCCCTTCGTCCGGCTGGCCTGGCATTAGCGTTCTGCCTGGTAGAAAAGTTTCTTCTCATCCGTGATATTCCAGAAATACAAGAGGTCCCCGTCCAGTTCCCTGCGGGCCGGATCATGCAGGATACGCCAGTCCAGGATGAAGCAGTCATGGTCCAGCTCCACGACCTTTTCCTGCGACCGGGCGATTGTTTCCAGGGCATCCCGCTCGCAGTCGTAATTCCGGGTGTCCGGCCTGTCGGAATTGATAAACACCAGCAGCAGTACCACTATACCCGATATATAGAGCAGGCGGAATGGGCCACCCATATTTTTCAGGATGTACAGTGTCCCTGCCCCGAAAGTGAAGAATATGCCAATCGTTACCGGAAGGAAGGTGTCGTACCTGATGATATACTCCCGGTACATCCTGTATCCGCCCATTGGCAGCAGCAGGATATACAGCAGCGAGAAGATGCCGGTCCATTTCATGAGCCGAAGCAGTTTTTCAGACTCCACCGTCCGGTATCTTTTATGCATCAAAAAGGTGTTTACAGCAATTGCCAGGAAAAGGAGCGGAAATCCCAGCTTGGATGTCAATACGAAATATAGTCCTTCTGGTAGCCTGAGGTACCTTTCTGCCAGGGGAATTGACTCCTGGATGTTCATGGCATTGTTTTTTCCTATATAAAGGGAATACAGGCAAAACAGGCTGATCAATGAGAACCAGAAGAGGATATGTCCGGGTATCTGGGTAAGGGATTTCAGTGCCCTCACGCGAAATGACTCTGCATCCAGGTGCCTGTAATTTTCCCGGTACAGGTAGAACAGTACCATGGGGCATACAATCAGCACAATGCCCGGCAGAAGCGGGCCGCTCAGGGCAATCACGGGTATGGCAAGGGCAAGCAGGATTTCTTTCAGGACCCCGAACCGTTTTTTTCCATAAAACAGTTCCCTGAAGTAAGGCAGGAAAAAGAGCAGCAGCAGGCCGGCCGGCAGGGCGTAAAAAAAAGAGAAAATGACGGACTGGTCGATGATCCCCATAAAGCGGTTGTATCCCGATGCCTGGA
>CBFDEE010000236.1:0-4707 GCA_965603745.1 uncultured Bacteroides sp.
CGGGTCACAGGCCTTAATTTCGCAACCCGCTCTGAAGTGATAGCGGTCCACGGCATGGCGGCAACCAGCCAGCCGCTGGCCACACAGGTTTGTATTGATATCCTGAAAGCCGGTGGGAATGCCGTTGATGCAGCCATTGCTGGCAATGCTGTACTGGGACTTATGGAGCCAACCGGCAACGGGATCGGGGGCGACCTTTTTGCCATAATATGGCATGCGGAATCCGGCCGGATATACGGACTTAATGCCTCGGGCCGCTCCCCCGGCTCCCTTACTCTTGAATACTTCCTGGAGAACGGGTATACCTCCATTCCTTCATACGGACCGATTCCCGTATCGGTCCCCGGTTGCGTCGACGGCTGGTTCGAGATGCATGGCAGATTCGGCAGCATGGAAATGGAAACCATTCTTGCCCCGGCCATCCGTTATGCACGCGAAGGCTTCCCGGTAAGCGAACTGATCGCCCATTATATGGAGCGCGGTTCAGCAAGGCTTCAGGATTATCCCGGATTCAGGGAGACCTATATGCCCGGCGGCCGGACCCCCGCAAAAGGGGAGATTTTCAAAAATCCCTGGCTGGCCGGCACCCTTGAAAAAATTGCACATGGGGGACGGGATGTTTTTTATAAAGGTGAGATCGCCAAAACCATTGACCGGTATATGAAGGATCAGGGAGGATTCCTGAGCTACGAGGATATGGCCGGCCACCAATCCGAATGGGTGGAACCACTGTCGGCAAATTACCGGGGCTACGACCTATGGGAACTTCCCCCGAATGGCCAGGGAACGGCCGCCTTGCAGATCCTGAACATACTGGAGGGCTATGACATCGCATCCATGGGATTCGGAAGCTCGGATTACATACACACATTCGTGGAAGCCAAGAAACTGGCCTATGAAGACAGGGCGAAGTATTATGCCGACCCGGAATTCAACAAACTGCCAATAGAAGAACTTATTTCAAAGGAATATGCAGCGGAGCGCCGGGGACTTATCGATACGGACAACGCAGCTGATACCTACCCTGCCGGGGAACTGGAACAGGGGAACACAATCTATATGACAGTGGCAGACCGACAGGGGAATATGGTTTCCCTGATCCAGAGTAATTACCGGGGAATGGGAAGCGGGATGACTCCCTATGAGCTTGGATTTATCCTGCAGGACAGGGGGGAACTCTTCAGCCTTGAAGAAGGGCATTTCAACTGTTACGCCCCCCGTAAAAGACCATTTCATACCATTATTCCTGCCTTTGTCACCAGGGACGGCAAACCATTTATGAGCTTCGGCGTCATGGGAGGGGGTATGCAGCCCCAGGGACACGTACAGATCCTGGTAAATATTATAGATTTTGGCATGAATCTCCAGGAAGCTGGAGATGCACCCCGCATCCATCATATAGGGTCCTCACAGCCGACGGGGACAAAAATGCTTGACGGCGGGACAGTACTGCTGGAAACAGGATTTAATTATGAGGTCATCAGGGAACTGGTCCGGAAAGGCCATACCGTCCAGTTCGATGTTGGTGGATACGGAGGTTACCAGGCGATCATGTTCGACGAAAAAAACGGAGTGTACTTCGGAGCATCCGAAAGCCGGAAAGACGGGCAGGCTGCTGGATACTAGTGCCCTGGGCTCAGGCATCTCTTAGAATCTGTATAAATTGTATCGGAAGGTATTCTGTCATTGAATGATTGGCGAAAATTTGTTTTCTTTATTTCACTGATCATGAAGCGCTTCTTATCATTCAGAAGACCGGGGATCATTTTCTGGACGGGTTTACTGCTGGGATTTCTCCTGGTTTTTGCCGGGCATACTGCAGTTGAGAAAACTTCCGCCGATTCATTTTGTGCCGCCTGCCATGTTCATCCGCATGCAACTCAAAGCTGGAAAAGGTCCACCCATTACGACAACCTGCGTGGCATTCATGTCCACTGCGTGGAATGCCACCTGCCCCCGAAAGGAGAAGGATATCTGGGAGCGAAAATGAAGACAGGGATCCGGGACGTGTGGGGAAGGTTATTCAGGGATACTGAATCCATGAACTGGGAGGCCAGATCCCATCCGGAATATGCACAGAAACATGTTTATGAAGCCTCCTGCATCAACTGCCACCGGAATAATTTCCCGCTCGGCCTTTCCCCGGCCGGGAAAGAGGCCCACCTGTATTATGAGTCAAAGATAAATGAACTGAATTGTATAAATTGCCATATTGCGGTTGGGCATTTTACCAAAGGTGTGATACATGCAAAAAACGTTGATTTCGGGAAAGATGCCGTTGCGGACGGAGAGGTTTTCACCGAACCAGGGGTAATTGACGGATTCGATGATTTCACCGAATATATACCGGGAACCAGGATAAAGTTCGAGATGGTAGCTGTTCCCGGAGGCGAATTCCGGATCGGCAGTTCCGAAGAAGAGTCCCTGAGGTCAAAGGATGAGGGCCCGCAAAGGGAAGTCAGGATGGGTTCTTTTTTTATGGGGAAATTTGAGGTCAGCTGGGATGAATACCTGGCCTTTTTCAAGAAAACCTCTTCGCAGGGGAAAACGGCTGACGCCTACCTGAATAAAGCGGAAGAGGTGGATGCCATCAGCGGTCCGACCCCGCCCTGGGGAGCCCCGGACCAGGGATGGGGGAAGGGTAGCGCACCGGCCATAACCATGACCCATCATGCTGCAGAGGTATACTGCCGCTGGCTTTCAGAAGCTACGGGCAAAAGGTATCGCCTTCCGACGGAAGCGGAATGGGAGTATGCAGCAAGGGGAGGGACCACCGGACCATATTTCTTTGAAGGGGATCCGGGAAAATATTCCAGGAAGGGACTACTGCGGGGGATATTCGAACCGGATACCAGCAGGATTGCCAGGTACGTTATTTACCGGGAAAACAGTCCCGGGCGAACCGGCAGGCCCGGAAGTACGGCAGCAAATCCCTTCGGGCTGGTGAATATGCTGGGAAATGTCGCAGAGTTCTGCAGTGACTGGTATGCGGAGGATACCTACGGGGATTATCCCGCCGGTCCCATTACTAACCCGGCAGGGCCCCCGGAGGGAGAAGAACATGTTATACGTGGAGGCTCATATAGAGACGGGGCTGAAAAGGTCCGTTGTGCCGCAAGGGATCACACCCGCAAGGATGCCTGGCTGAAAACAGACCCGCAGATACCAAAAAGCATCTGGTGGTATTCCGATTGCACATCTGTCGGATTCCGTGTGGTATGTGAGATGAATGAAGAGTAATTATACTACATAAAACAATTGATATGAAAAACGCTAAAAATCAAAGTCGTAGGAACTTTATTGAAAGTACTGCTGTAATAGGGGCCCTGGGCACAATCGGGATCAGCCAGCTGCTTTCTTCATGCAAATCCGGCCCCAGGCTTGCAAAGACAGATGTAAAACCGTTTCTGGACAAGGCGCCTGACGGGCAACCGCTTAAAGCGGGTGTGATCGGGTGTGGGGGACGGGGAACCGGAGCCGCTTTGAACTTCGTTGACGCGGGGAACGACCTGACAATTCATGCCGTGGCTGATGTTTTCCAGGATCGTGTTGACAACATCCGAAGTAAACTGAAAGAGGAAAGAGGTATTGTCATTGACGATGCAAATGCATTTGTCGGTTTCGATGCCTACAAGCGCCTGCTTGAAACGGATGTGGATGTCGTGATCCATACCTCGCCGCCCTACTTCCGGCCGGAACAGTTCCAGGCATCGGTTGAAGCCCGTAAACATTCATTCATGGAGAAACCGGTTGCCGTTGACCCGGTCGGGGCGAGGGCAGTTATGGCTGCCTCCAAACAGGCTGAGGCTGCGGGACTCGTTGTGATAACAGGCACACAGAGGCGGCATGCGAGGGATTATACAGACATCTGCTCATATGTTAAGGGAGGGAGCATCGGGGATATCGTGGCGGCCAATGTGTACTGGAACCAGTCCAAACTCTGGCACCGGGAAAAACAGGCCGGGTGGACCGATATGGAGTACATGATCCGTGACTGGGTGAACTGGATATGGCTGTCGGGTGACCATATCATAGAACAGCACATTCACAATATTGATGTAGCCAACTGGTTTTCAGGGAAATTCCCGGAATCTGCCACGGGCGTCGGATCGAGACAGAGGAGGTTGACGGGGGACTGCTACGATAACTTCAGTGTGGATTTTGTCTACGATAATAAAATGCATGTCCATTCCATGTGCAGGCAGATCAATGACTGTTCCAATAATGTCGGTGAATACCTCAGGGGAACTGCCGGATATACTAATTGCCAGAACATCATCTGGAATACGGACGGTAGTATTATGTATGAATATGCCTATCCCCTGGATGAAAATGGAGCTCCGGATGCCGGTGCACTGATAAGTCCATACGACCAGGAACATATTGACCTGGTTACTGCCATCCGCAAAGGAGAATCAATAGTAGAGGCGGAGGAAACGGCCAAAACTACCCTGACTGCCATCATGGGACGTGAAGCTGCCTATTCGGGGAATACCATTACCTGGGATGAAATGATGGCATCGGACCTGAAACTGGGACCTGAAAAAATTGCCATGGGACCAGTGGATATGAAAGCGGTGATCCCGAAACCCGGCAGCTCTCCGATGTAATAATCCTGCTGGACAGGAATGAAGACCGGGAACCCGGAGACAGGAAATCCGGTTCGTACTACCCGGGAAACATGTTCAGCCTGGAAGTCCCGGTCAG
>CBFDEE010000237.1:0-4686 GCA_965603745.1 uncultured Bacteroides sp.
AAAAAATTGAACAGAAGAAAGGTTTTTATACCAAATAATGAATTTTTCATATTGCCATATATTTATTTTCTAATATGCTTCATGTTTATGGGGCCCAATGGCCCAGATAATCTGTATTATAAATGAATTGTCAGAGAGAAATGGACCTTCAATATCCTTTCTTGTTGTTATATCCCGATCATTATACTGATACTGAAACCGGGTACAGACAAATTCACTCTGCCAGAAATCAAGTGCCAGTGTGAAATCCCATTCATGCTGAGAAGGATCGTAGGGTATTTCTGAATAACCGATCCGGCAACTAAGCCATAATCTGGCATTCAGTTTGTTCTGGATGCTTGAATAAAATCCAATGCTTTTACAATTTACTCCGTTAGATTCCTGAAGGCTGTAAAGGAATTCCGATTTCCACTCAAGTGTCTTGTATTTTTCTCTTCCCACCGGAGCCCACTTAAAGGCAATTCCTGCACTCCCCACGTAGGAATTGAAATGTCCCCCGGGATTATCGTTCCGTCCCGCAGCACCGCTTAACCTGGCTTCCAGGTAACTGCTGGCCGACAGGTCATAATAATTCAGATACTGGGCTGTGAAAATCAAGCCTGGAGAAGAATCAGGTTGGAAGCTCTGGGAACTGCTGCCGTATATCATCGAAATATCCAGTGAAGCAGCATGAGAAATCACTGCCGGAAGCATGAAATTGGTTGCCAGTCCAGGTCCGCCAAGTCCCTCTAACTCGAACAGGTTAATAAGAGCCCTGGGCCTGTCAAACTGAGGCAGAGCATGATTATGATATCGGTTCAAGAATCCAAATTCAGGCTTAAAAAGGCCCGTTTTAAGTGTTGCATTTAACGGAAGATTCAGCCATTCTATATAGACTTCATCGACTCCAAAACCTTCAGGAGTTGCCGATAAAAAACCCTTGCCCCTTGCAAACGGATCCAGTGGTGCAATCAAGCATAGCTCTGCCTCTCTTAGATAGATGCCATTGCTACCGTAGCTTAAATTGCGGGGTTCACTGATTGAATTTGCATCGGTAGAGCTCAAGCCATAAAAAAAGTCCATTCCAAAACTGATATTGGGATTCAAGCCTTGCTGCTGCCTGACACCACTGAAATATTTTTTTGAAACATCTACTTTCTTCTCCGATGGTTTGATTGAAAGCCGATCCGCTTCCATCAGCAGTTTCTGCATATCATCCTCCTGTTTCTGCTCCAGAATGAGTTTATTCATTTCATCAATCGCCTTTTCCATGTATAGAATACGCTGGTATAAACTATCATGGTCTGGGTATTGAGCAGGATCCTGAGCCTGACTGTTTATCCAGTTGATTGAAAATACTGAAGTCACGGAGATCGCGTATACGATTATTACTCTTCCTAACATTATAATCACTATTACTTGTAAATGATTAAAAGAAAAATGGAACAATGGAATAAAAAGAAGTGTACTAAAGTCCTGGTGGGGCGTGATAATGATGAACCTGGTAGTATTCCCTTGCAGGTTCTGCATGATTTTGGAAGTTCTTTAATAATCGAGGTAAAGCATAAAGAATAAGCCTGAGAATGAGAAGTATGATAACCGGAGCTACAGGATCGCTAATGAAGTTAAGAAGTAATATCTCAGTTTTGCTATGACGATGGGAATTATGGTGGAGTGGGTCAGATGAAGTATTGTCATATGGATGGGCATGTGATATAAAATATCCATCTGACAGATAATGAGTGTGTCTGTTAATCGAGGCATTAACAAACAACCAGATTACAGCTGGCAATAATATGATAGACAATCCCTTTGATAGAATTCTCACAATATTTACATACTTCAACAGAGTTACCGTTAGCAGTAAATTTAATGAAAATGCTTGAAAATCTTTAGATTTATACTGCAACTTAATAGTCAATACCAATATTGAGAAATCTCATGAAATTGTTATAGCCTACATATACTCCGGTCTGCTCGGAGAAAAGCATTCAATGAATTCACAATCCTCCAGGACTTCGTCAATGCCATGTATTTCATCTGAGTCAAAGACGTAGGAAGTGCCCGGCCCGGCAATAAAACCGAAGCCATCTCCCTTGCTGAACCTGACCCTGCCTTTCAGGACATATCCGATCTGTACCGCGGCATGTTGATGCCTTGGCATGGTAAGTCCCTTTTTCAGGGTAAAATGGCATAGCATGATGTCTTTGTTATAAGACATGGTTCTACGTAATAACAGTCCATCAAGCAGTTCGACTGGATGGAGCTTATCGACTTCCGCCAGGTATACTTTGTCCATTATATTACTGTTTTAATTCATCTATTGCTTTCTTGAGGCCGTTCCAGCCATCCAGGAACATGGAGCGGAACAATGCCACAGTCCCGAAATCCTGGAACTCCTCCGTGGAAAGCCCGTCTTCATAATACGCCCTTTTAAAATCCGGCACATTTGCCGGCAACTCTTCGGTAACCGCTTCCGGAGTCTCGGTTCCGTACCTGCTGATCACAGGCTGGTTTTCCTCGACCAGTATATCTGCAAAATTTTTCCAGTTAATGGTGATGTGCATATCATAACCGACCAGTTCAGTAAAATGCTTGAACCCCCTGGCAACCGCTTTAACGGCATTTTTTACCTGCCGGGCATTGGAGGGCACACAAATGGTCATCCTGGGAAAGGTTCTCAGGATTCCGATATCCTCGAAAAACTGGTGGCTCGGACCTTACCGTTCCCCGGAAGCCATCCCGCCGTTTGCGCCCACAAGCTTAACATTTAAATTGGGATAACAAACGTAGGAACGAACCTGTTCACAGGCCCGCATGGTAATGAAGCCGGAGTATGTGACCAGGAAGGGCACCATGCCTGTACTTGCCAGTCCCGCTGCCACATTAACAGCATTTTGCTCGGCGATTCCCACGTCAATGTACCTGTCCGGGAATCTATCGATAAACTCTCCTGCTTTGAGGACCAGGGATGAATCTGAACATACCAGGACATGTCTTTTATCTTCTTCTGTTAATTCGATGAGCGCATCCCTGACGGCGACTCTTGTGTTTTTCGAGTTGTTTAATCTTATCCATAAAATCATCCTTATTTAAGATCAATTATATTATGATTATGATTGCGATCAGATAGAGAAGATGTGATCAGCTCCACAACTTACCAACGTTTAAAATAATGAAAAAACGCCAAGCAGTTTCAGGCTGGCAAAGAAAAGTGCGACCAGAAGAAAGATTCTGACGGCGGGGGCTCCCCATTTTACGGCTACACGGGCGCCCAGGAATGCCCCCAGCATGTTCCCGATGGCCAGGATAAACCCGAAAATATAGTTCACCTGGCCGTTCAGGATGAACACTGCCAGGGCAAAAGGAGTATAGAGGAGGACGATGAACACCTTCAGGGCATTTGCCCGTACAAGTTCCAAGCCGGTACCGAGTACCAGTCCCGCGAGAAGGAAAAAGCCAACACCCGCCTGTATGAATCCGCCATAAACTCCTATCAGGGAAAAAATCAGGACCTGCCAGATGGGATTGAGAGCTGCCATTCCCTCCCTGCCCTTCAGCCATTGGCCGGGTTTGAGTATAATCAGGAAGAACATCCCGATAAGGAGTCCACCGATGAACTTCTCCATTACCGCGTCATTGAGATCGACCGCGATCCTGGCACCGATCAGCGATCCTATCACGGCCGGGATGCCGATTTTAATTCCTTCTTTAAAATCAAGAACCTTCTGCTGTCGGAAACTGGTGACCCCTACAATATTCTGAAGCAGTATGGCGATCCGGTTGGTCCCGTTGGCAACATTGGCAGGCAGTCCCAGGAACATCAGAAGGGGCAGGGTGAGAAGGGAGCCACTGCCGGCCAGTGTATTGATGAATCCGGCAATGAATCCGATACCGATGACAGCCAGTACCCTGAACCAGGTCAGGTCATATGACTGGAAAACCTGCACCAGCTGTTCCCACCAGCTCTGGATGTCCATTTAATATGCAAAAAGAGGATAATCCTTCATCATCCCGTTGACCTTCTGGCGGACTGCCCTGATCTTTCCTTCGTCTTCGTGATTTGAGATCACGGTATCAATCATTTCAACGATGGGCTGCATCAGGTCTTCCTTCACTCCGCGGGTGGTCATTGCCGGTGTTCCTACACGGATGCCGGAGGCCTGGAAGGGTGATCGGTCGTCGAATGGCACCATATTCTTATTGATGGTAATATCTGCCTGCACCAGCGTGTTTTCAACGGTGCGCCCTGTAATATCGGGATGCTTGGGCCTGAGATCTATTAGCATGGAATGGTTGTCCGTACCGTCGGATATAACCTTATAACCCAGTGCAATGAAAGCATCTGCCATGACAGAGGCATTTTTCATGACCTGCAGCATGTACTCCCTAAAACTGTCCGAGAGGGCCTCCCCGAAGGATACTGCCTTGGCGGCGATGACGTGTTCCAGGGGACCGCCCTGAGTACCCGGGAATACGGCAGAATCAAGGACCTGCGACATCATTTTTACCTTGCCTTTGGGAGTGGTTAGTCCCCAGGGATTTTCAAAGTCCCCTCCCATCATGATCATTCCTCCCCTGGGTCCCCTGAGGGTTTTATGGGTAGTGGTTGTTACTATATGGCAGTGCGGAAAGGGCTGGTTAAGCAATCCCCGGGCGATCATTCCCGCCGGGTGGGCAATATCCGCCATAAGCAGGCAGTTATTC
>CBFDEE010000238.1:0-4682 GCA_965603745.1 uncultured Bacteroides sp.
CTGAATCTGAACCTGAAGAAGTTCCTGGGACTATTCTGTTTTGCTTTTTATCTTACGCCGGCGAAGCCATACGATGAAGCGCCAGACGACAACAGATACCAGCCACAGGGGCCAGAGTTTCAGGATAAACAGGATTACATCGACAAAACCGAGCCATCCGTTGTGAAGTGCTTTCAGTAATCTCTGGCCGAATCCGTCACGCTCTTCGGGTTCATACCTGATATCCTTCTTCTGGTAGAGAAAGATATTCAGGGTAGAGTAGGAAACCTGGTTGTCCAGGTAGCGGAGGCGGCCCTCCTTGGATTCGATCTCCTGCCTGTTACGGTTCAGTTTTTCCTCAATTTCCAGGATGTCCTTCACCGAATTGGCACGTTTCAGCAGCTCAAGGTAACGCTGTTCCAATTTTCTTTCGTTTTCCAGCCTGATGCTGATATCATAGTATTGCGCCGTTACATCGTTAATGTTGATGGATTTACTCTCCATCTTTTCCCCGCCGGATTCCACGGACAGCAGTACGGCATCGAAGCTTTCCGCCGGAATGCGGTAGCTTATATTGTAGGACTGCTGGTGGATATGGTCGTTGTAACTTTCCGATGCAATATACCCGCCGGTTTTGAGGACCAGGCTGTCCAGCCTTCCCCTCGATCCGGCCAGGTTTCTGGTCTTAAGGGTCAGATGTCCTGTACGGATGATCTTTTTCTTGATCTGAACATCAGGGGGTGGGACAGGAGCCTGGGATATCACACCGCTGCTGGCAGACAGGGCAGAAGTGGCTTCAGCATCATGAAGGGTAATTGATTCCAGTTCCTCAAATCCGGACTCGGGACTTCTGCCACAGGCGAATAGCATGCTGCAGATGGTAATTATCAGAAACGATTTGTAGTACATATTCCTGTTGTTATTTACTTGGTGATAACTTCAGGAATTAAATTACTGAATAATCCATTAATCCCCTAATTTTAATAACTTATATCAGGATGAATCCATGATCGGTTCACATGATTTCCGGAAATATGCGCATGAATTCGTCGACTGGATGGCTGACTACCTGGAGACGATAGGAGATCTGCCGGTCAAATCGCAGGTAAAACCGGGTGAAATATTTGACCGGATCTCCGACGATCCGCCCCATGAAGGAGAATCCATGCCCACAATATTTGAGGATTTCCGGAACATAATCCTGCCTGGCATGACCCACTGGCAGAGCCCGAATTATTTCGCCTATTTCACTGGTAATTCAAGTTATCCCTCTGTCCTTGCAGAAATGCTTACCGCTACCATGGCTGCACAGTGCATGGTATGGGAAACCTCCCCGGCTGCAGCAGAACTGGAGGAAAAGGTTTTGAACTGGCTGAGGGATATGATCGGTCTTCCGGACATTTTTGAAGGGGTTATACAGGACACTGCATCCACCGCAAACCTGGTAGCCCTCCTGACTGCAAGGGAAAAGGCCTCCGGATTCAGCATTAATGAGGAGGGATTTACAGGAGATCGGACGTACAGGGTCTATTGCAGTACGGAAGCACACTCGTCCATCGAGAAAGCGGTAAAAATGGCCGGTTTCGGAAGAAAAAACCTTGTCAAGGTGGAGGTGGACGAATCCCTGGCCATCCAACCGGAAAAGCTGAAGGACGCCGTGCTCAGGGATCTTGAGAGGGGATACTATCCGCTCTGCGTAGTGGCTGCTCTCGGGACAACGGGCACCGTGGCCATCGATCCACTAAAACCCCTGGCCGGGATCTGCAGTGAGCACGGTATCTGGCTGCATGTGGACGCCGCATATGCCGGAACAGCACTGGTCCTGCCGGAACAAAGGTGGATGACAGAGGGCGTTGAGGGTGTAGACAGCTTTGTATTCAATCCCCATAAATGGATGTTTACCAATTTTGACTGTTCGGCATATTATGTCCGGGATACCGAAGCCCTTATCCGGACCTTCGAGATATTGCCGGAATACCTGAAGACAGGAACACGGGGGAAAGTAAATGATTACCGGGACTGGGGTATACAGCTGGGGAGGCGGTTCAGGGCCCTGAAACTATGGTTCGTGATCAGGGATTACGGAGTGGAAGGGATACGCAGGAAGATACGGGATCACCTTGCATGGGCTGATGAACTGGCAGGAGAGATCAGGCAGACTCCCGGATTTGATTTGCATGAGCCCCAGCACCTGGGACTTGTATGTTTCCGGTACAGGCCCGAAGGAGTGAAAGATACTGAAAAGCTTAACCTCCTGAATGAGAGCCTGATGAAAACTCTCAATTCAAGTGGAAAATTATATCTGACCCATACAAAGGTAAATGGCCTGGTAACGCTTCGTATGGTGATCGGACAGACGAATGTAACGAGGGACCACGTATGGAGGGCCTGGGAACTAATAAAAATGACCTCCGGTGAAATAAAATGGGCGGAACGTAGTTGATATAAGAATCAGGCAGCTGGCCAGGCATGACAAATTGGAATGGCGGTGATAGATGATTACACAGCAGGCAAGCGAAATATTAAAGCAGGATAGTCAGAACCTTAGTACTACACTTGCCGTATAAGAGATTCCGTATGTATTATAGGCGATTATTTGATGCAGGAGGTTAAAAACAGAAGGATTGGGAAATGAATGAGAGATGGACCCTGAAGGAAAAGATAGCCCTGGTGACCGGAGGCACAAAGGGAATGGGACGGGCCATAACGGAATGCCTGGCGTCCTGGGGTGCTGAAGTCGTTTTCGCTGCGCGAAATGAGGATGATATCAGGCAGACGGAAAAGGAATTTTCAGGCATGGGACTCAGCATCCGGGGAATTAGTGCAGATGTCAGCCTGCAGATAGACAGGGAAAAGCTTGTAAAGGAAGTGGAGGATCAATTCCCCCGGCTGGATATCCTGGTCAATAACGTGGGAACGAATATCCGCAATAAAATCCAGAATTATACGGAAGAACAGATCACCCATCTGATGGATACAAATTTTATTTCGGCCTTCGACCTGTCCCGGCGATTCCTTCCCCTGTTAAAATCTTCCGGTGATGCTGCTGTTGTTTTTAATTCTTCTGTAGCGGGACTGAACCATATACGTACCGGTACCCTTTACGGGGCTACCAAGGCAGCGCTGGTACAGCTTACAAAAAATCTTGCAGTGGAGTGGGCGGAGCACGGAATCCGCGTAAACGCCGTTGCACCCTGGTACATAAAAACACCTCTCGTTAATCACCTGCTTGAGGATAAGGACTTTCTCAGCGAAGTGCATGAACGCACCCCGATGAAACGGGTCGGAGAGCCTCATGAGGTTGCAGACCTGGTAAGTTTTTTTTGCATGCCGGCTGCTTCCTATATCACGGGACAGTGGGTGGCTGTTGACGGGGGAATGACAGTAAATATGTTTTAATCATGGATTATTCTAAAATAAAGCTTTTAAGTTTTGATTGCTACGGCACACTGATCGACTGGAGGACCGGTGTGTTAAATACCCTTGGACCGTTTTTCTGTGAATTCATGGTCGGATTCAGCAGAAAGGAACTTTTCGAAGCTTTCCTGAGAGCCGACAGGCAGGTAAGCGGGGGAGAGTACAGGTCATACAGGGAAGTACTGGCCGATATAGTCCTGTTTATTGCCGATGAGTTGAGGATCTTCATTGATCCTGACACCCGGTATGTACTTTCGGAGAAGTTCGGGGACTGGCAGCCATTCCCGGATACGGTTGAAAGTCTGAAAGCTCTTCAGAAAAAATACAAACTGGCCATCATTTCGAATGTGGACGATGATATGTTCGCCATCACGAACAAGTTTCTCGGTATTGAATTCGATTACCTTATCACTGCCGGGCAGCTCGGGTCCTATAAACCATCTGAGAATAATTTTCAAAAGGCACTGGAGAAATTCGGCCTCAAGCAGGAGGAAATCCTTCACGTGGCCCAGAGCATTTACCACGACATCATTCCCAGCAATAAACTGGGATGGAATAATGTCTGGGTTAACCGCTACGAGGAGCCTGAACGCACTATCCCCAATGAATTCCCTGACCTTGAAGTCCCAGACCTTGCCAGCCTGGTCAAGATCCTGAAAATGGAGACGGCCTGAGCAATACGGCACCTGTATGTTAAACCAGGATCATTCCTGGATTGTCATCAGCTCCGGGTATACCCTCAGCAATAATTCTGTACCGATGGCGCTGCCCAGCATCCTTTCCTTCCTGTTATTTAGGTAGATCTGTGTCCAGTCGGTTAAGCCGCCGTCAACCAGGTCCCACGCCTGTCCGTTATCATCGAAGAAGCGTATCCTGAAGGCAAGGGGGGAATAGTAATTCCGTGCTTCTTTGCGCTCATTGTCACTGATGAACTTCACCTCAGGGTGCCGGGTTTCCAGCCGCCTGAAAACGGGATCGAACAGGCCCGTATCGAAGCTGCCGGAGAAATCGGAGATACTGAGCTCAGCTCCCTGCAGGATACCCAGGCGGCTGCAAAAATCCAGGTAAAAACCAATGTGTTCTTCCACCTGCCCCAGTTCAAACCCGGAATGACCTTCGTCCCTGCCGGCTGTCAGAAGGGAAAACACCCTGAAGTGAGCCGTGAATTTGCCATTCCCGGTCCCGAAGGACTGTCCCCTGACCAGCCTGTGGCTTGAGCAGAGCTTTACCAAACCGGTGGATTTTGGATCATTATCAAGCAGGGTCTTTCTCCTGTAAGCCGCTTC
>CBFDEE010000239.1:0-4671 GCA_965603745.1 uncultured Bacteroides sp.
CGAATAAAATAGACTTTACCCCATCAACGTGCAACCCGGCCCTGGGCGGGTCGGTGACAAGCACGTCCGGCTTTCCTTGCCTGACAATGAACCCGGCCTTCAGGACATCCATCATATCACCGCAGAAAAAGACCGCATTTTCGATCCCGTTCAGTTTGGCATTCACCCGGGCATCCCGGATCGCCTCCTCGATATACTCGATGCCCACCACCCTTCGGGCCGAATCGGCCAGGAAAAGTCCGATCGTGCCGGTCCCGGTATAGAGATCATAAACCACCTCTTCACCCGTCAGTGCAGCCAGTTCCCTTATCTTCCTGTACATTTCGAGGGCCTGCAGGGAATTGGTCTGGAAAAAGGATTTGGGACCGATCTTGAATTGAAGTCCCTCCATCTGTTCAATGATATGGTCCCGGCCTGAATGCAGCAGTATTTCCTGGTCCGCAATGGTGTCGTTTGCTTTCCGGTTAATGCAGTACATCAGCGAGGTGATCCCAGGGAAAGCAGACCTCAGGTGGTCAAGCAAGGCGCACAGCGCTGCCTCATCCTCTTCGAAGAACACCACGATCACCATCACTTCCCCCGAAAGGGTGTTGCGTATAATGATGTTTCTAAGCAATCCGCCCCCGTTCTTCAGGTCATAGAAGCTTAGTCCCCCGTCACGCGCATACTCCCTCACCGCCTGACGGATGGCATTCGAGGGTTCCGGCTGCAGGTGGCATTCCTCCAGGTCGAGTACCTTGTCGAACATCCCGGGGATATGGAAACCCAGCCCGTTCCGCTCCCCGAACTCGTCTCCCGATTGCACCTCCTCGTCTGACAGCCAGCGGCGGTTCGAGAATGTGAACTCCAGTTTGTTGCGGTAGTGCTTTTCCTTTTCGGAAGCCATGATGGGAAGGATGGGTGGCAGTTCGAGATGTCCCAGCCTCTCCAGGGTGTTGGCTACTTCGGCCTGCTTGTATGCCAGCTGTTCCCCGTACTTCAGGTCCTGCCAGCGGCATCCGCCGCATACCCCGAAATGCCGGCAGAATGGTTCGGTCCGCTTGTCGGAATACCTGTGGAATTTCACCACCCGGCCCTCCTGGTAGGATTTCCTGCGCCGTGTCAGCTGCAGGTCCACCACATCACCCGGCAAGCCGTTACTGATAAAGGTCACAAAATTATCGATCCGTGCGATGGCTTTTCCCCTGGCGCCTATATCCGTGATCTCCACATTCTCGACCAGGGGCAGTTTTTTCTTTCTTCCCATCTCTTGCTGTTCGTGTATCGGTTCCCGCGAAGATTGTCCGGTACCTGTTTGGGTGTTTGGTTCCTGCTGGGATTATTCAGGCCTCAGAGGTGCTACTTTAGCAGAATGCCCGAGAGTATATTCTCGATAGCCTTCATGGTTGACCTGACGTTGGCGGGCATGCCTTTTGTCATTTTCGGAATATTCATCCTCGAGATATACGTTTTCCCGTTCGATTTGGTATATACGGAGATACGGCAGGGCATCATATTTGAATATATCCTTTCCTCATCCCCGGCCAGGATCTTCACCGCGTGTTCCGGGTTGCAGAGGGCAAACACTTTCACCTGGTTGACTTCCTTGCCGGCTTTGGCCATGCTCGCCTGCAGGTCGTGGACAGCCGGGATTGACCAGCCGGCGCCTTTTGCAGATTGTTCAACGGTTGTCAGGGTGGTCTCAAAATCATAGCGGCTTTCGTTCTCGAGTATCATCGGGGGCGAAAAAACAAAGATTACAAGCAGTGCACCGGCAATACAGCCTGTAACGGCAGATATCAGAAAGGCAAGGATCTTTTTTTTCATGGTCTTTGGGTTTAATTCAACGGGAGTTTGTTTAATTTGCACAATTTCATAAAAATCCCTGAACTGTCAAATGTTTTCACTGGATAATATATCGATGCGCTTCGGCTCCCAGGAGATCTTCCGGGATGTGTCGCTGATCGTGAATGCGAGGGACAGGATCGGGCTCGTGGGCCGGAACGGTGCAGGAAAGACCACGCTGCTGAGGATACTTGCGGGACTCCAGGATCCTTCCGAAGGCAAGGTCGTGCTGCCCCCGGGCACCGGGATCGGCTATCTCCCGCAGCAGATGAAATACAGGGACAGGCAGACACTGTGGGAAGAGGTCATGCGCGCCTTTGACCAGGTCCGTTCCATGGAGAAAGAAATACGGCAACTTGAAACCATGATCGCGGAACCGGGAGTGAGTGAATCCAGTCCGGAGCTGCTGGACCATTTTTCTGACCTGATGCACCGGTACCAGGTGCTGGGTGGACAATCCTACGAGGCCGGGATCGAGCAGACCCTTATGGGACTCGGTTTCAGCCGCAGCGATTTTCACAGGAAAACATCGGAATTCAGCGGGGGCTGGAGAATGCGAATTGAACTGGCCAGGATCCTGCTTGGAAAACCTGCCATCCTGCTGCTCGATGAGCCGACAAACCACCTTGACATCGAATCCATCGAATGGCTCGAAAAATACCTCTCCGCCTACGAGGGAGCGGTAGTGCTGATCTCACATGACCGGAAATTCCTTGATACGGTCACCAACCGGACGGTCGAGATCTCATTAGGCAAGCTCTATGATTATGATGTTTCCTTCACGAAGTTCAGGTCCCTCAGGGCCGAAAGAAGGGAGCAGCAACTTGCAACCTACCGAAACCAGCAGAAAAAGATCGAGGATACCGAACGCTTCATCGAACGCTTCCGGTATAAGAATACCAAAGCTGTTCAGGTACAGTCCCGCATCAAAGCCCTCGAGAAAATGGACAGGGTGGAGATCGAACTGGAGGATGTCCGTTCCTTCAATATTAAGTTCCCGCCTGCCCCGAGATCCGGCACTATCGCGGTGGAAACCGGCAGACTGACAAAGCATTTCGGGGATCACTGTGTCCTGGAAAATGTTGACCTGGTGATCGAACGCGGGGAGAAGGTGGCATTTGTCGGCAGGAACGGGGAAGGGAAAACCACCTTTTCAAGGATACTGGTCGGGGAACTTGACCATGAAGGGACCGCACGGGTGGGCCATAATGTGAACATCGGGTATTTCGCCCAGAACCAGGATGAGATAATGAATGAGAACAAAACGGTGTTCTCCACCATTGACGATGTTGCGGTAGGGGATATCCGTTCCCAGGTAAGGAACATCCTGGGCGCTTTCCTGTTCCACGGTGACGATATCCATAAGAAGGTTAAAGTCCTCTCAGGAGGGGAAAGGTCCCGGCTGGCACTGGCACAGCTCCTGCTGAAACCCTTTAACCTGCTGATCCTGGACGAGCCGACCAATCACCTGGACATGCGCTCCAAGGATATCCTTAAACATGCCCTGCTGCAGTATGATGGCACTTTAATTGTGGTTTCCCACGACAGGGAATTTCTTGACGGACTTGTAGGCAAGGTATACGAGTTCGGCGGAAGGAAGATCAGGGAACATGTGGGAGGAGTGTATGATTTCCTCAGGAAGAAGAAAATGTCCGGTTTCCGGGAAGTAGAGAAGAAGAGGGAGAAAGCAGCACCTGCAGGAGAAAAACCGGCGGTTGTGCGGAAACCATCCGGGAGCAAGCATGAATATGAAAGGCGGAAGGCATACGAACGGAAGAAGAGATCCCTCGAGAAGAAAATAGCGCAGTCGGAGGACTCCATTGCAAAACTGGAGGAGGAAATCGGACGGCTGGACCTGGTTATGCAGGAACCGGAAAGGATTGAAGACCAGTCGGTATTTACGCAGTACGAAAAACTGAAGTCTGACCTGTTCCGGGAAATGACCTTCTGGGAGCAGGTGCACATGGAACTGGAAATACTGCAAGAGAAAGAAAATAAGTAATTTTACCACCCTAAAGAAGAACCTGTGAAACGGACTGCAAGGGCATTGCTGCTTATTATTCCCGTATTCCTGGCTGCCTGTGTTACACAGCCACAGCAGAAGGAGGCCGCACGCAAGAACCTTGCCTTTCTTTATAATCCCTCCAGTACGCCTTTGCATCCCGAGTTCAGTGTGTACCATGAAAATTCCACCCGTTCAAGATTGTATATAAAGCTCTTTCCCGTTGAACTTCTTTTCAACCAGGCCAATCCCGAGGGGACATACCAGGCCAGGCTCAGGATCTCCTATGAACTGAAGGAACTCGTTGACGGACGCGAGAGCGAGATTGTCGCGGACAGCACAACTGCTGAATTCACCATTCGGATGGAAGAGGTGAAGAATGTTTTTGTGGCCAACCTGCCGATCAGGACAGGGGAGGGCAGCCAGTATATGCTGAAAGTAAACACGGCAGATCTTCTGAGGAACAAGGAGACCAGCAATTTCATCCACATCGATCGCAGCTCGGTCAATACGGCACAGAATTATCTTGTTATATCCGCATCGACCGGCTATCCCTCCTTCGACAGGGTATTCCATTCCACTGAAACCTTTTATGTGAAATACAACAGGACCGGGGTGGATACGTTATACATCAAGTATTACCGGAACGATTTCCCCATGCCGCGTCCACCGGTGACCAATCTCAGTTCGCCGAAACCGGAATTCAGGCCCGACAGCATATTTGCCTATCCGTACAACGACACATTGAAGTATATCCTTCCCCGTAAGGGTATGTATCATATCCAGGTTGATCCCAGGGCAGAGGGTGGACTGACTCTGTTTAATTTCGGGGATAATTATCCGCG
>CBFDEE010000240.1:0-4648 GCA_965603745.1 uncultured Bacteroides sp.
TGAGCTCAAGAGGGTACGAACTATAAACCTTCCGAGATGCTATCCGAATTTCCTTCCCTTTTATTCAGAAGGAACATACGAGAAGGAATTCGACATCCTGAAACTGGAGTCTATCCAGTTTTCCATCGGGCCCGGGATCCCGGAAACGGAATATGACCGGGCATACGGTCTGGCTATCGTGAAAGCTTACCTGAAATGAACGGATTCTTACCGGTTAATTAATAACCTGCGGGCGAGTGTACCGGAAGCTGTCCGGATCTGCATCACATAGACGCCCTCAGTAATCGCGGAAAGATCCAGGCGGATCCAGGCCGGTTCGCCCGGGTACTGCTTCTGCAGGACAGTCCGGCCTGCAAGGTCATGGACCACCAGGGAGCGAATACCATGAATACCGCCAATATCAATGTTAAGTTCCCGGGCTGCAGGATTTGGGTATATGGAAACCTGCACTTCGGCTTTACTGCTTAACTGATCTACACCGGTAGACGGATCAAGCACCGTGCAGGTCCCGAATACATATCCCACCATGGTATCGCTTTCCGGAACGATCAGTCCCCTGTCATTAGTCCACGTTGTATCCCCGGTAACTTCGTCCGAATAGGCGCATTCCTCCGGGACGGTTTCCCGGTAGGCATCGTAATTATTCCAGGAATTGTTGGCAATGAAATAATAAGCCGTCGTTGTACCGGGAAAAACATCCCTGAATGTATACGAATAAAGGCTGTCACCCAGGGCAGGCATATGGATAAATTCCCAGTTGGTAATCTCCCCGACGATGTAGACACCGTTTGAGAGGTCCATGCCGCTTCCTTTCATACTTACCATGAACTTAACGTCTACTTCGGGCGGCGGACCTGCCGGTTCACAGGTACCCCATTTATAGCTGACTTCCTGGTTTGCCTGGGTGCCAATGACCTCCCTCAGGCCTTCTTCACCGGCATGGCATTCAGGTGGGACCGCTTCCAGGGCAGATAAGGAAGAATCATTAAGAAAATAGTACTGCAGGGTATCCCCCGTTGCAAGGTAGGTATAGAAACTGTAGATCCCCCCTCCCTTATCGGCCATGGGCAGGATCATAGGTCCCTCACCATAAAAATCCCCGGCAATATAAATCCCGCCGGATACTTCCTGTCCTCTCATATCAAGCTCAAAACTGATTTTCGGAGCATCCGGGTCAAGGTAGTACCTGGGTTCACACCAGCTGCCTCCGCCGTTGTCCATGAAGTTGGTGTTTACCGGATCGAAAAATACGAGGTTGTCGTGTCCTGAGCCGACTCCCCATGGGGTCCTGCATGGGGTAGATACCCAGGCTGGTTCCCAGAAAATCACACCGGTCCCGCCGGCCCTCATAACCGCCCTTGTGTAATCCGTCAGGTATTCCAGCTGTTTTTCTGGAGATAAGGGAAGATACCGGGGATCAGGGGTAGTCAGGATATTCCCCATATTATCGAAATCCCTGTTTGTCCACTGGTACCCTGTTTCAACGACCATGAAATCATATCCCGGAAAACTGTTCAGCAGGTCGGCTGCAATTACTTCGAGCTGGGCGATACTCCCCCCGTGCCAGTGATAATAGTAAGAGATCCCCATGATGTCGAAATCCGTCACTCCGTTACTTATAATATTATTGTAGGAAGATTTGTGGCCGGTTAGGGCCCCTGCAAAATGGAGTGCAATCTTCGGAACTGTGCTTGCCGAAGCACCGACATCCCTGATGGCAGAAATTGCTGCATTGAACAGCTCCGCATGGCGGACCCAGCTGTTGCTAACCGATTCTACCGGATTCCAGCCGTTTTCTTCAGGGATATGTTTCAGTATCCCCGGATTGGTTTCGTTGCCGACCTTGACATAATCCGGCATCAATCCCACGTCATTAAGTTCCGTCAATACCCTGCTGGTATAATTGTATACAGTATCTTTCATGGCTTCCAGGTCATAGGCAACATCCAGCCAGCCGCGCGGGATCAGCTGCTTCCCGGGATCTGCCCAGAAATCGGAGAAATGAAAGCCCAGCATCACCTTCATCCCGGCAGCTTTTGCCCTGTCAAAGGTTTCTTTTACATCTTCCAGATCATTATAGTGGGGTTTGACCCCTTCCGGCTGTTCAAGGGGATCCTGCCACCAGGAAGGATCGACCCACAACCTCGCCCGTACCAGGTTCGCCCCGTGGTCGGCAAATATCCTGTACACATCCTTCTCCTCCATATTTTCCCTGAAAACGGCCCCGCAGTCCTCCATCTGGTTCACGCCGGACAGGTCGTTCCCGAATATGAATTCCTGGCCGTATACGTTCAGGGTCCGGATGAATATTGCAAGGAGCAGAATGTTCCTCATGGTTTTTCTTTATATGGTTTTTCGTTCCGGGATATGCACGTCCGCTACCTGATACAAAAGTATCAATAAAAGTTATCAGCTTTATAAATAATCCGTTTTCAGGCCCGGAATCCTGTCTATTTCCGGTGCCGTGATCCTGCATAAAAACCTTCAAAATGATGGCTTAAAATCCTGTACAGCTTATTTCAATCGTTTGCGGAAACGATTGCGTTATTTTCTTGAGAATAAATAGTTTAGCAATTGTTTTTGTTTTAACTTTGATTGGATTAAACCTCAGAGAATTTTGTCTTCTAATAATGAAATCTAACCAAAACTCCATTTCTATGAAAGTAAAACGATTAATCAAACAACTGGCGTTCCTTGCCATACTGACGGGCCTGAGCCTTTCGGTCATGGGGCAGGGGATCACGATAACCGGTACGGTGACCGGGGCCGACGACGGCCTGTCCCTTCCAGGTGTCAGCATAGTTGTGAAGGGAACGACCACAGGCACGGCTTCCGATATTGACGGGAATTTCTCCCTGACCGTACCGGAAGATGCCATACTGGTCTTTTCCTTTGTCGGTTATGTAAGCCAGGAAATCCCTGTCGGGAACCAGACTACTCTGAATGTTGCCATGGAGCCCGATGTCCTGGGAATTGAAGAGGTAGTGATGATCGGGTACGGGACCACCAAGAAAAAGGATGCAACCGGCTCGGTCTTCGCCATCAGCTCGGAAGACTTCAATACGGCCGGGGCTTCATCCACTCACCAGCTGGTAGCCGGTAAGATCGCCGGTGTACAGATCACCCAGAGCGGCGGGGCACCCGGCGGGGGCGTGGACATCCGCATCCGCGGAGGATCATCGCTTACAGCCAACAATTCGCCGCTGTTTGTCATTGATGGTGTTCCAATGGATAACCGGGAAATAACCGGGATGCGGAATCCCCTGAACTCGATCAATCCCGGTGACATCGAGTCCCTGACCATCCTCAAGGATGCCTCTGCAACAGCCATTTACGGTTCAAGGGCCTCCAATGGTGTCGTGATCATCACCACCAAGAAGGGAAAACTCGACCGTCTGCGGGTCGGGTACGACGGGTTTGTATCCATCGGCATGAGGACGGATGAGATCGATGTTCTTTCGGCCGATGAGTTCAGGACCCTGATCAACGAAAGGTATCCCGATGCCGCGGACCTTGCTCCTGACCTTCTCGGTTCGGAAGACACCGACTGGCAGGACGAGATCTACCGGACTGCCATTACTCATGACCACCTGCTCAGCCTATCCGGGGGACTGCAGAACCTGCCTACGGGAGGTTCCATGCCGTACCGGGTCTCTGTAGGTTACCATGACGAGAACGGGCTACTGCACAATTCGAAGAACCAGCGCACCACCGGTTCCATTACCGTGAACCCCAGTTTCCTTGACGGGCACCTTGATGCTGACATCAACCTCAAGGGAAGCCTGGTCAAGAACACCTATGCCGACTGGGGCTCAGTGGGAGCCGCAGGCGCTTTCGATCCCACTCAGCCGGTTGAGGATGCCGCCAGTCCCTACGGAGGCTATTTCACCTGGGTACATCCCGTCTCCGGGGATCCCCTTTTCACGGCAACAACCAACCCGGTCGCCCTGCTTAACATGCGTGAGGACGTGGCAGACGCGAAATTTTACAGTGTCAACGCCCAGTTCAACTACAAATTCCATTTCCTGCCACAGCTCACTGCCAAACTGAAAGTCGGGGCTGCGGGTACTTCCACTGAGGGGAACCGGTTCATCCCGGCAAATGCCGCATGGGTTTATGACCCTCCCCCTCTTGTAGGAGGGGAAATAGCGGATTATACCCAGAAAACCGGGAACGAACTGCTTGATTTCTTTTTTAACTACAATAACGACCTTTCTTTCCTGGACAGCCGTATCGATGTTACCGCGGGTTACGAATGGCAGCATTTTTCCAGGGAAGGCACTGATTACAGGACCAATGCCTACGTGAACGATGCGGATATGATTTTAAACACGGACACGGATTATGACACGGAGAATTACCTGGTGTCTTTCTTCGGCCGCCTGAATTATGTTATGATGGATTTCGTGTCCATTACAGGTACCCTGCGGCGTGACGGTTCTTCCAGGTTCTCCGAAGATACCCGCTGGGGACTCTTCCCCTCTGGAGCTCTTGCCGTGGACCTGGCCGATGCGCCAATCCCGCTCCCTGACGTTATCAATACACTGAAGTTCAGGTTCGGGTACGGGGTGACCGGGCAGCAGGACATTACCGATAATGACTATCCCTACCTGCCCAGGTATACGGCCAGCGAGCCCACCGCTCGTTA
>CBFDEE010000241.1:0-4636 GCA_965603745.1 uncultured Bacteroides sp.
GGATACAAGGCTTTCCGGCAACATATTCTTGATTCCCTTGACGGGGATTTTCCTTTTATTGTCATCGGGGGACTCACAGGATCCGGTAAAACGGATGTCCTGCACTCACTTGAAGAAAAAGGTGAGCAGGTTCTTGATCTTGAAAAACTGGCCTGCCACAAAGGATCTGCTTTTGGGGGACTCGGACAGGCTGTCCAGTCCACCAATGAGCAATTTGAAAACGATATTTTCTGGCAGCTCAGGGGCCTTGACAGGCACCGGATTACATGGATAGAAGACGAAAGCAGGACCATAGGGAAAAATACTTTGCCGGGAGGAATTCACCGGAGCATACGTTCGGCTCCTTTGATATTCCTTGAAGTTCCGCATCAAACAAGAATAGAACGCCTGGTAAGGGATTATGCTGGCTTCCAAAAAAAAGACCTGATCGATGCTATTGAAAGAATCCGTCCCCGGCTGGGCGATCAGGTCGCACGTTCAGCTATTCAGAACATCATGGAAAGTAATTTTCACGATACTGCAGAGATGGTTCTTCGATACTATGACAAAACATACGGTTTCGGAGTTGGAAAAAGGGAGGAGGACCGGGTATTCCGGCTTCCCGTTGAAAGATCATCCGGCAGCACTGAAATGGCAGAGCAGATCCTTTCGTATGCAGGACAAAACCTGCTCACATGATGAAGCCGTCACACAGGGTCAAGTTTATAAATAGTTAAATTATTATATATTTGCAATATGAACAGGATTATAGAAACAATGGGGTCGATAGCCAAGGTTGAAAAGCTGGAAACCCTCGATAATAATATTCTTGAGAACACACTGGTGCTGGAGGAAATTGAGCCGTTTCCGGGATACCATGGCGCCAACCTGCCAACCGGTTATAACCCGACGGCCGTATACCTGATTCTTAAGAAAAAATTACCGACCATCCGGATAATACGTATTACCCAACGAATTCGGAAATACTACAAACCGGGATTTGACGCAAGCGCTGCTGAAATATGCATCAATAATGATGTATTTCCCTGTATCCGCCTCAGGAACCTCGACAGTTACGATCTTATTCCCGAACTTCAGAAAAATTATATGCATGAAGGCCTCAAGTTCCTGAAGAAGAAAAAAATCCAGGGGGATGGTATTATAGAGATCAAGAAGCATTTTGAACTCGAGAAACTCGATGAGGGAATATACAAGGATCTTGAAGATCCGCTGATGTATTATCTACAGATCCCTGATCATCTGAAGTGGTCCCTTTTCTCGGAGATAACCACTTCGATAAAGCATAATCTTGATGACCTGAGTTTTGACGGCGCCCTGGGTGCCATCTATATGAAAGAAATAGCAGAGGTTGTCAGGATCTTTGCCCGTGATGTCAAAACAGATGATCTTCAGAAGATCCGGAACAAGTACATCGAAGAGCTAAGGAAATACTGATCATTGGTGTTTTATTTCCCCGGCATCCACAATCTTATACAGTTTATCTGATCTCCTGATCACCTCCGGTATGGCAATGGAGAAATGGTCTCCTTTTTCAACCCGTTCGACCCGGCGGTGGTTGACCTGCATTTCATCAATCTTCCATTCAAGCACCCCGGTGGTAGGGCCGGTGATCAGAATATCGTCGCCTGTTTCCAGCTGGCCGGCTTCCAGCAGGAATTCCGCCACACCAAGTTTGCTGAAATAATTCATGCCTTTCCCGACGAGGATCTTTCGTTTTGTTGCGCTGGACCCGTATCCCCTGCTCCATTCACCAAGTTCCTGTCCCAGGTAATAACCATCCCAGAATCCCCTGTTAAAAACGGAGGCCAGGCGGGTTTCCCAGTTTTTTATTTTTTCTGCAGTAAAACTCCCTTCCATGCACGAATGTATGGCTTCATTGTAGCATTCCGTTACCGTTTTGACGTATTCGGGACTTCGGGCCCTGCCTTCAATTTTCATCACAGATACTCCGGAATCCAGTATACGATCCAGGTATGAGATCGTACACAGGTCTTTGGGTGACATTATATACTCCTGGTCGATTTCCAGCTCCCTTCCTGTTTCCTTTTCAGTTAAGATATAGGAGCGGCGGCAGGCCTGAAGGCATTCTCCCCGGTTCGCGGAATGGTTATACTGATGAAGGCTCAGGTAACATTTACCGGAGATGGCCATGCATAGTGCGCCATGAATAAACAGTTCGATCCTGATGGGTTCACCCGATGGGCCTCTGATATCCTGGTCTTTTATCCCTTCCGCAATCTCCCTGATCTGTCCCAGTTCAAGTTCCCTTGCCAGCACAACCACATCAGCATATTCCGAATAAAATTTCAGGGAATTGATGTTGCTTATATTAAGCTGTGTGGACAGGTGTACTTCCAGCCCTTCCTCCCGGGCCATCTGGATCACGGAGTGATCTGCAGCAATAATGGCTGATATTCCGGCTTTTTTCGCTTTCCGGATAATTTCCGTTACGGTATCCAGTTCATTACTGTAAATCACCGAATTAAGGGTCAGGTATGTACGTACCCCGTTTTCAGAAGCGATGCCGGAAAGTTTTTCAAGATCTTCCATTGTGAAATTCTGGGATGATCTTGATCTCATGTTCAGCTTATCGACACCGAAATATACAGCATCCGCATTTGCCTGGATAGCAGCCCGAAGCGATTCATAGGACCCTGCCGGGGCCATCAGTTCGATGTCTTTCCTTTGCAAAGACATGGTTATTTTTCATTTATACTGCGAAGAACAATCCGGATGATGGTTTCCTTTCCCGGGTCGGACTGGAGGACAAATATTTTTCCCCTGTGATATATTTCCACGATCCGTTTGGCAAGCGAAAGTCCCAGTCCCCACCCTCTCTGCTTTGTCGTATAACCGGGTTTAAAAATAGTTTTCTGCCGGTTCTTTGGAATTCCTTTCCCCGTATCCGAGAAATCAACAAAAACCTGGTTGCCCTGTCTCCTGACTGAGATTTTCAGGACTCCGTTTCCTTCCATGGCATCTATTGCATTTTTGCAGAGGTTTTCAACCACCCATTTGAACAGGGCGCTATTCAGTGGAACAAATATGTTATCATTCTCCGATTCCAGTGTCAGGCTGACCTGGTCAGAAATGCGGGATTTCATATAATCAACGGAGTCCTGCAATATGTCCTTTATGTTCTCCTCCTTCAGGGCCGGTTTGGACCCGATTTTTGAGAATCTTTCGGTGATTTCTTCCAGGCGTCCGGCATCCTTTTCCAGTTCGCTGACGAGTTTTTTATCCGGATGCTTTTCTTTCAGCAGTTCCACCCATCCTATCAGGGAGGATGTCGGGGTGCCAAGCTGGTGGGCGGTTTCCTTTGACAGGCCTACCCATACCTGGTTCTGTTCCGCTTTTCTTGATGCACTGAATGCAAAATAGGCAACCAGGATAAATAAAAGGATTACGCCAAGCTGAAAGTAGGGATAATAGGTCAGCTTAATAAGCAGGGTTGAGTTCCTGTAGTATACATAATTCACGAGTCCGTTTCCCAGGTCCACTTCTATGGGAGGATTTTCATCCTTCATTTTCTGAAGCTGCCTTTTCACATATTCGGGATTTTGCATTTTAAGGGAATCCAGGTTCCGTTTTTCAATGATATTCTCATCCTGGTCTACCAGGATGACCGGGATCGTTGTATTGTACTGAACCACATGCAGGGGAAATCCGAAATCCTGCCCTGTCAGGCTGACGTCGGCAAGCTGCCTGGTAGCCTCCGCCCACAGTATTACCTTTTTTTCTTCTTCCTGCGCAAGCAGCTTTACCAATCTGTGTGTATAAAGCAGGGAACCTATTCCAATGATGGCGGCAAAGAGAAACAGATATAGTTTCCATCGTTGCTTTCTGTAGTAAATATCCATTACTGTTCCTTATTTTTTTCTTCTTCTTTTCTTCCTTTTAAGGGTGTCAGCCTGCACTTTTTCCTCCTCCTCTTCATCCCATACAATGATAAACCTCTCCTTTGCGGTTTTATTGTTCACTTTCAGGTCTTCCGGCCCGATGCTGTCCCCCTCCTCTTCCCATTCAATGATGAAATCATGAGCATCCTGTTCGCCGTTATCTCCTGCAAGAATAGAATCTTTGCTGAATATTCCGAATTCTTCATTGAAAATTTGTTTCAGCTCCTGCTTTTCCGCCCTCAACTGTTCTCTTATATTCTGCACCGCGCCACGCCTGTCATACCTGACGTCCGTTCCCTCCGGGCTTCCCTCAATGATCAGAAAAACATTAACATTTCCGAGCCCATCATCTTTAATTACCCCGAATTCAGAATCCTCTTCGGGGGGCTTCTTTGATTTTTTTGCCAGCAGCTCTGTAAGTGAAATCCTGAGCTTATAGGTGAATTCCTTATCAAAACCATGAATTCCGGAAGCTGTAATATTAAAAGCCGAAGATTGTATGTCCATACTTGGGATCACCACTTCCTCATTACGGATAAATATCTCGTTTGTCAGGGTTGAAAACCTGATATTCTCAAGTTCTTCCACCTCGATGAATCTTGACAGTTTCATCATTGGCTCGAATCCCGAGAGTTCTCCGTTATTAATGTTTATATCACAATCCGTAAGAATGGTTTCTTTGTTAATCTTCATCGTTTCGTCCAGTCCCGCGGAAAAATCCACAGTTCCTGACAGAG
>CBFDEE010000242.1:0-4625 GCA_965603745.1 uncultured Bacteroides sp.
TTTGCAGAGATTTCAAAAAAAGAACTGGCCGGAACTCCCCTGACAGAGGAAGAACTTACTTTTCTGAAAACCATGATCAATTTCTATATGGCCTCCGGACCATCGGTGACCGGGTGGCTGACAGACATGTTTTACAATATTGACGCGGGAATGAACAAGGATTTTGTAGTAGCGGATGTGCATACCCAGCCGACCGAATATATGGGACCCGTAGTGGGGAAAGTCCTGCATGTAGGGAACGGGATGATCAACCGCGGGGTGTTCCTGGCGCCCAACCCGACCAACCCGGAACAGTTAATGGCTTTCACGGGACCGGTATCCTCTTTTCATCATGAAGTTACACTGGACTTTAAAAGGCTTACGGACGAAGAATGGAAAGATAAATTCCTTAGTGGAAATATTCCCTCAAGACCGGACTGGGTGGCAAGTTATCTGGCCGGTAAGGATGGTGAAGCATTACCTGAAGGCAGGAAGCTGAAGGGGGCGGTATATACCGGGACATACACTGATCCGGCCGAGATTATGAACTCTCTGGATTATCTCCTGGCTTTCCCTAACCCGGCACGCGAAGACCTTCACCTTCGCTTTGTCCTCAACCATAAAAGCCACATCAGGGCGGAAGCCTATGACGGAAGCGGCCGTCTTGTAAAAAGCCTGTACCACGGCACGCTTATGCCCGCTGAACATGACCTGCCAGTAAATGTGTCAGGATGGGATGAAGGACTCTATATCATTAAATTCAGCGCGGGAAACAAAACGGTTTTCCGCAAGGTGATGATATTCTGAGCAGGGGATACTAAAGGGAGGCAATACAGTTTTACGCAAGATTGTGATATTCTGATTCGGAGATCAGGCAAGGGAGAACTAAAAATAGCTGGACCCATCCCAGCAATGTGTGCAGAGGCGCTCTTTCGGCAGGCCGATGGCTTCAATCAGATCACCCAGATACTGGTACATCAATGAATCAATTCCAAGGTTTTTTGCAATTTGTTCTACCATTGCACTGTAACGGTCTGATGTGGAATCGGCATACTCATCAAAATGGTTCTCTTCTCCCTCGAGTTGCTTGATAGCCTTGCGGCTTGCCAGTTCGAGTGTGGACCTGGATTGGGAAAAATTCAGGAAATCACATGAAAAAGTAAGCGGGGGACAGGCAATCCGCATATGCACTTCCTTTGCCCCGGCTTTTCTAAGATCGGCAGTATTGTCCTTTAACTGCGTGCCGCGGACAATGGAATCATCGCAGAACACCATTCTCTGTCCCTCAATGACAGCCCGGTTCGGAATAAGTTTCATTTTGGCGACAAGATCCCTTGTTTCCTGGTTCTGTGGCATAAAACTCCTTGGCCATGTTGGGGTATATTTTGTGTAGGGGCGCTTGTAAGGAATACCGCGCTCATTTCCATAACCGTATGCATGACCAACACCGGAATCGGGTATCCCGGAAACAAAATCTACCTCCACGTTGTCCCTGCGGGCCAATGCTGCTCCACACCGGTACCTGCATTCATCCACATTGATGTTTTCATAATAGGATGAGGGGTAGCCGTAGTAAACCCACAGAAATGAACAGATCTGCATTTTGTCTTCCTTGGGTTTTATTGTCTGATGGCCCTCCGGAGTGATCTCAACGATCTCACCGGGACCAAGGTAGTAATCCACTTCATAACCGGAATTGGGAAACGATGAAGTTTCGGAAGCAGCGGCATAGGCCCCGTCCTTTTTCCCCAGAATAATAGTTGTCCTTCCGAGTTTATCACGGGCTGCTAAAATCCCCCTTGGCGTCAGGATCAGCATGGAACATGATCCCCTGACTTTTTGAAAAACATTCCTAATTCCGGAAATAAAATCCTCTTCCTCGCAAATCAGGTTGGCTACTACTTCGGTGGGATTGACATTTCCCTCGAAATTCTCAGTGAAATGTTTTTTCTGGTCCAGGAAATACCGTTCCAGTTCGTCAATGTTAACGATACGGCTTACGGTTGCGATGGCAAAACGGCCCATGTGAGAATTGAAAAGGATTGGTTGTGGATCAGTATCTGAAATCACACCCATGCCCATTCTGCCGCGGAAACTGGGGAGCTCGGCTTCAAATTTTGACCGGAAATAGGAACTTTCGATATTATGAATGCTCCGCCTGAATCCCTCACGGGTACTGTAGAAAACCATGCCGGCCCGTTTTGTGCCGAGATGTGAATTGTAGTCGGTGCCAAAGAAAACATCAGAAACACATCTGTTCCTCGAAACCACCCCAAAAAATCCGCTCATCTGGAAAGAAGAATTTGGTTAGTAAAATCGGTTGAATTGCCTTTTGTAAAGTAAGAAAATAAATCCTTCCGGACGGATGGCAATCCGAATTTAGAGGTAATCTAAATATGTAGCTGTATTATGCAGGATTTACCGGGCGATGAATACCACGGGACAATTGACGTACATATCGGTTTATGCCATGAGCCTGCGGTAGGGTGGCAATAACATTATGAGTCTGGTCCGTTCCGGGTTCCGTAACGAAGCCTGAGGGTGGACCACTTTCCGGGTCCTTTGTCCCGGTTTCATCTTTCTTTTTTTCACATGATGCAAAAACCAGGGCAATTGCCAGGAAAAAATATACAGCCTGTTTCATCATTGATTAGGTTTTAACTTCATTGATTCCTGCAGCAGGATTAAGACCCGGAATTCTAACATGGAATTATAATAAATTGTACAAATAAATAAACGTATTTATCTGAAACAGGTTTTAAATACGCATGGCCTGATATCAGGAAAGGCTTTCCGGCAGCTGGCCGGCAGGGGTGTCAGTATCCGTGCCGGGATGGTCACCGGGATCATCACCAGGATCCCTGTTTTCTTTCCTGAATGCCGATTGTATAAAACTGAAATTAATACCATATTTTCTGGCCAGCAATTCAAGTCCCACTAAAGAAACCACCCCCCCGGGAAGGACTACAGCAGTTACAAATACGGAATATCTCCCTACATCCTTCAGCTGTTCAACGGCGGCCTTTACTTCTTCCTTGCTTGGAGGATCCGTCCGTTCGTTCAGCTTCAACTTGTGTTCCAGGAGGCGAAAAAAGGAATTGGCCATCTCGCGGGTTTCTTCTGCTTCCCTGTCAATACCCTTCATTGTCCTGTCAATAAACCGGCTGGCCTTGTGGGCATACCGGCTGGCAAAAAGACGGTTTTCCTCATTGACGCCGTTCCGCAGAAGATCCTCGATTTCCCTGAGCCATTTATTCATAGCGAAGAGCATTCACTGGATTTGCCCTGGCTGTCCGTAAGGTTTGATAGATAGTTGTTCCAAGACATACCATCAGGACCAAAATTACTGAAATAATATAGATCCAGCTACTGATATCCGTCTTGACTGCAAAATTCTCAAGCCAGCGTTTTGCAAAATACCAGGATGCCGGAAGTGAAAACAGGGAGGCAATAAGGATCAGAACAGGATATTCTTTAAGCAGCATTATCACCAGTCCGGAAGTGTCCCCGCCCAGAGCTTTACGGACCCCTATTTCCTTAATACGGCGGGATGAGGAAAACAGGACAAGGCCGAAAAGCCCAAGGACTGAAATGAGTATTGCCAGAAAAGTAAAGTAAATGAACAGGCTGCCCATATTCTGGTCCTTCCTGTACATGTTATCATAATAATCTTCCTGAAAGAAATAATCAAAAGGATAATCCGGGAAAAGGCTTTCCCATTTTTCACCAACGGCATCCAGGGCCTTCCCGGCATCCTGTATCCGGAGGCAAAGATACCGGATACCCTGAACATTGTTTATGATCAGCAAGGATTCAACCTTGTTGTGTATTGAGGTATAATTGAAATCATCCACAAGTCCGACCACCCGGTATTCAATTTCTGACCCCCTGTCGGGCATGATTATCTTTTTACCCAGAGGGTCTTCCCATCCGGTCTGTTTCAGCATTGCCATATTGATGATCACCGCATTTGAATCCCCGGCGCTGCCATGCCTGAAATACCTTCCCATGACAAGATCCGTTTCCATTACTTCCAGATATCCGGGGGGAACCTGAATATAATGCAGCATCCACATATCCTGCCGGTCAAATCCTTCTACAAAGAATCCCCTTCTCTGTTCAAATCTGCCAAGGTAAGCGGAGGATGCTGTGACCTGTTCAACACCCGGGAGCAACATCATCTCATTCTTTAAAACCTCGTACCTGTCGTACATTCCGGAACCCCTCAGCGGGATTACCAGGAGATCATCCTTATTGATTCCTATGTCGGTATGGCTGATAAGCCGGAGCTGCTTATATACCAAGATGGTATTGAAGACCAGGAAAAGGGTTATGCCAAGCTGAATGATGACCAGAATATTTCTCAGAACAGAACGCAGGGGCTTTTTCCTCACCGTTCCTTTTACCATCCATGCCGGCTTGCTTCGGGACAGGTAGATTGCAGGATAGAATCCTGAAATAATTCCGATGGCCACCCCGAGCATAAAAAGATGCATGGCACGCTCAGCCCATGAAATCTGAAGAGCCGCGGTGTTAATTCCACTGAAATTAAAGAACAGGGGATTTGCAAGTTTAATAACAAGCCCGGCCAGAATCACACTGCAGAGCGCAAACAGAATGGATTCAAGCATGAACTGCCTGAATAG
>CBFDEE010000243.1:0-4602 GCA_965603745.1 uncultured Bacteroides sp.
CCCTGAAAACCCGCAGCAATGGCATTGTGTCCCAGCGCTTCCTCACCGAAACCAAGCTCCTTAAGGCGGGGATTCCCCTTCATGAGATCCCTTGCTATCAGAGCCATCTTTACAACAAAATCCCATTCCTTTTCCTTAACATCTTTTTCCTTCCGGCGTTCAGGCGGATTGTAATCCTTTCCTTCCCTGCAATTTTTCCCAACCCAGTCCCGGGTCCTGGCATACTCTTCAGGGTCGTATATCCCCTCATTTATCCGCCTGGTGAATTCAGACATGTCAACGAATTCACAGCGCATGCCCAGGTATTGTTCAAAGAATCCAGGATCCACGATTGACCCGGCGATCCCCATTGAAACACCACCCATGGACAGGTAGGATTTACCCCGCATGGTTGCCATGGCAAGTCCCCCCCGGGCAAACCTCAGCAGTTTCTCCTGTACATCCTCCGGTATGGTATCATCATCGCTGTCCTGCACATCCTTCCCGTATATAGAGAATGCCGGTAAACCTTTCTGGTTATGGGCGGCGAGCGCGGCTGCCAGGTAAACAGCGCCCGGTCTTTCCGTTCCGTTGAATCCCCATATGGCCTTGGGAAGGTGGGGATCCATGTCTATTGTTTCCGATCCATAGCACCAGCATGGTGTTACGGTCAGGGAAACGCCTACCCCTTCCCTCCTGAAGAGATCTGCTGCTGCAGCCGCTTCCGCTACGCCGCCGATGCATGTGTCGGCAATGATGCATTCAACCCTGCTCCCGTCTGCGTGCCGCAGGTTTCCTGAGAGAAAATCCGCTGCCTTTTTTGCCATTCCCATGGTCTGATCCTCAAGAGATTCCCTGACACCGTCAAGCCTTCCGTCGATGGTCGGGCGAATCCCGATTTTCGGCAATGCCGTATGGCTTTTATTTGCATTCATAACACTGAGTTTAATCTGCCATTAAAATTATGGCAGGTATACGCCTGTCAAAATGCATGAATCTTTTATTTTTGTGTATTATTCAAACGTATTATTAATCGTGAAGTTCAGGAAAAACCCTGCCTCCGGTGATCCTTCAAGCATTCAGCAGTCATTTGAGAAGATTGACATAAATGTACACTGCTGCCGTTACTGGTGGCTCAAACAATGGAAGCACCAGCGGCTTTCATTTCCATACTGGAGGCTGTACTGGAACAAAGTTGGCGGGGCCTATGCCTTCTACGAACAAATGCACAGGCTTGATGCGGACAGGATAATTTTAATACCCCCCTACACACCTTTCTATACGGACATTCTGGATAAACAGAACGATAATGATGATCCGTGCGTTCTTGAAGGCGGCTGGATCAACAGCCCTGAACTGGAACAGCAATCCATGGAAAACGGGTTCATACCTCACTTCTTTATACATTTCAACCTGGGATACCGGTTTGACCATATCAAACCCGGTATCTACCCGTCTGCCATAACAGATGATCAGAGGGAACTAATTGAATCCCTTACCGGGAACCTGATGGCCGGGAACCGGTCTTTTACCATGACACACTCGGTCGCCGTTTATAAACTGATCATTTCGGCGATCAAACAGATCCCTGCAGATTCATGGAAGGAATTCACAGTAGGAACAAAGATCCAGAAGGTACTGAGCTATATTGACCAGAACCTCAAGGAGAACCTTAGCAATGACTTGCTCTCGGGTATGATCCATATGGCTCCGAATTCATTCGCCAGGCTCTTCAAACAGCAAACCGGGTATCCTCCCCAGGATTATATCCGCAGAAAACGTGTGGAACATGCCAGCAAGCTGCTGTATCACACGGACCTCAGCATCAAGCAGATCTCGGAAGAGTGCGGATTTCAGGACAGGTATTACTTCACCAGGGTATTTTCGCGGATCGTGGGGGGAGCACCTGCCAGCTTCCGGAAGAAATCCCTTATAAATAACAGATGAGCTTACCCGGGATGAGAATCCTTCCGGGGCGCAGGTTGGTATTGTATAACAGTGGCGTGGGACTTGACTTTGAGCGTACTTAGCTGTAAATTTAATAAATTATCAAACCATTACAGCTATGCCGAATTCAGTCTACAAAATTATTGAGCTGGTCGGAACCAGCTCCGAATCCTGGGAAAAAGCGGCAGCCAATGCCGTCGAAAGAGCTGCGAAAACACTCAGGGATCTGCGTATTGCAGAAATAGAATCGCTTGATATGCAGATCAAGGATGGAAAGGTCGAAGCATACCGTGCCAAAGTGAAGGTTTCCTTCAAATTCGAAGGCTGATCCACTGCCACGGGCAGTCCATTCAGTGTTCAGGGTAAGTCCATAAGTGTTCTGGACAGGTTCTGTTTTCAGGCCTTCCAGCGTTCAAGTTTATGTATGTGAGAAGTGAAGAACCATCGCTTAAGTGAGTTGTATCCCATCTCCTTAAGTTTGCCCTTGACGAAGTCGATCATCTCAGCGGAAGCGGTGAAATTGTCTTTGAAAGCACCGTTTTCATAACAAAGGCTGCAATACTTATGCGTTTTTGTACCGTCACTGTTCGTTCCGCCATGCCCCGGATCCTTGTCCATCGGCATCCCGCAGCTCTGGCAAAACCTGTCGTATGTTCCCATAATCATAGATTTGATTAGCTATTAATCATTTAGTATGACAATATTATAATCAATAATTCATTACTCTCCAAATATTTCCTGTTAAATCTGTTTTATACTTCCGGAAATGGCAGGTTTATGAGGATTAACTATCTTCAATCCGTATTTCAACATCCTCCAGCCCTGTACTCAGGGTATGTTGTATAGCCATCCGGTCCGGTACCGTAAAACGTTGACTTGTCGGGTTCTGCCCAGGGATACCCATGCCTGATCCTTTCAACCAGGTCAGGATTTGAGATAAATGGCCTTCCGAAACTTACTGAATCCGCTTTCCCGGCAACCAACCCGGCTTCTCCCGATTCAAGGTCATACTCCCCGTTGACCATAAGGTGTCCACTGTAAATTTTTCTGAAGTGTGAGGGCACGTCATCGATCAGCAGCGGTGAATATACGGGGAAGAAAGGGCGGGAAAGATGCAGGTATGCCAGGCTATATTCATTCAGACGCTCGACAATATATTCGAATGTCGGCAGGGTATCTTCATTGAGAAAAATAGCGGCTCGCCCGTGGTACATTGGATTCAGACGGGTGCCAACCCGGTCGTCCGGAACGGCCCCGAGAATGGCTTCCAGGGTCTCGAAATAAAACCTGGTCCTGTTTTCGATCGTACCGCCGTAGTGATCGATCCGGACATTGGTTGTACTGCTGAAAAACTGGTGGAAGAGGTACCCGTTTGATGAATGGATCTCCACTCCATCAAATCCCGCATCCAGGGCCCTTATTGCGGCGTTCCTGAAGTCCAGGACGGTTTTTTTAATATCTTTTTCAGTCATCGCTTTGGGCACTACTGAATGCCTGCGTCCCTGAGGTGTCCTCAGAGGGATCTGCGGATCGATTGCGGAAGGGGCTTGCGGTAATTCTCCGCCATGAAAATCGGGATGGGAGATGCTTCCCACGTGCCAGAGCTGAGCAAAGATCCTCCCTCCCGCTTCATGTACTCCCAGGGTGACTTTTTTCCAGGCCTCAGCCTGTTCACGTGAATAAATTCCGGGGATGTTCGGTACGCCAATTGCCCTTTCGGATACCGGTAGTCCTTCGGAGATGATGAGTCCCGCTCCGGCCCTCTGCCTGTAATATTCAAAATGCAGATCTGTGGGTAGATGCCCGGGATTATCGGCCCTGCAACGTGTAAGAGGGGCCATGATGATACGGTTTGGCAACTCAAGTTTGCCTATGGTAACGGGTTCAAGCAGTTTCATGGTTTTCGGGCCTTTACTGTCAAATAAACAAATTTTCTGTGGAACTTATGCAGGTATTCAGGAGGTATCCCGGCTTGATCAGATATAATCAGTCATTTCAAGCCAGAAATATTCGCCCAGGCCGATTGTATACACCATCATCCCGAGCAGGCCGTGCAGGATAGCTGTATACAGGACACTACGGGTGCGGTTGTAGACATTTGCAAGGTATAATCCCCCGAAGAGTGTAAGGATCATGGATACGGGATGGTAGTACAGGATATGCACGAAGCTGAATGTTATCCCGCTGGCGGCGACTATCTGCCAGTCCCTCCTGAAGATCACGTCATATCTCCGGAAAATGAAGGTCCTGAAAATGATCTCCTGGGGGTAGGCCGAAAAAACCGGGTAGAAAATGCATAACGCCAGCCATATCCATGGATTTCCCCTGGGCAGGTTGAACAGTTTGTCCGGGGTACGGATAAGCACCACGGCCAGGAGAACGGTCCCGCAGGCCAGCACCGTTATTCCATCCCGTATTAGCCGTCCTTTCGGGATCTTCAGAAATACGAGCTCCTTCCACCTGAAACCGGTCCGGTACCGCAGGATGATGAAAATGAAAACCAGGCATGGGATAAGCACCACACTAGGAAGGGTAAAACCGGTATCCAGGAACATTAATAGCGGGATCCCTAAGAAAAGGAGTATAAACTCAATACCATGCCATATGTATTTTCTACGTGGGTTCATTTATCCTGTCAATGAGTGTTCAGCAATCCTGTCGGCGGGTGTTTATCTA
>CBFDEE010000244.1:0-4593 GCA_965603745.1 uncultured Bacteroides sp.
CGGGACAACTGCCTGTTCAGGAAGGAGATCAACATTTACGATAAGATGTCGGCCCAGGTAAAGTACCAGAACAATGTGACCCTGAATTATTCACTTACCACCTATTCCCCCTATGAGGGCTGGAAGGTTGCATTCAATGGCATGGATGGCAGGATAGAAGCATGGATGGATATCCCTTACTTTAAAAACGTGTCTGTCGACCAGGCTGAAATGCATGCCCGGGAAATGGATCAGAGCGGTAAAGAAGAAAAAAACACCGCACCCATTATCGTTCACAAACTCTGGGAAAAACACAGCGCGGTAAATGTGCCCATGTCCAGGGGAGGCCACGGAGGCGGAGACCAGCGTCTGCATGACAAGATCTTCGCAAATCCGGATATGCCGGATCCATACGGCAGGTCTGCCGGGATAAGGGACGGGGCCATGTCAATACTGATCGGGGTCGCTGCCCGTAAAAGTATTGAAACAGGCGAACCCGTCAGGATTGCAGAATTGACTGACCTGGAACCCAGGGCCGAAAGACTCTGAAAATGTTCTATGCCCTTTGAGCGATCAGGAAATCACTGACTGGCTACTGGAAGGAGATGTTTCCATCCGCTACCAGGTTTACAGGGACCTGTTGGGTGATGAACGGGGAGACCTGTTCGCCCGTGAATGCAGGGACCTGAAAAAACGGATCGAAAACGAGGGATGGGGAAAGAAACTGCTTTCCCTCCAGGGGAAAAACGGGCACTGGGGCCGGGGATTCTACCAGCCCAAGTGGATCTCCAGCCATTATACCCTGCTGGAACTTAAAAACCTGGGCATCCCGGAGAACTGCCGGCCCGTGCACCGCTGCCTTGACCTTATCCTGAAGAACCACAAGTCCTCTGACGGGGGAATAGATCCCAGCGTGACCAGGGACAAAAGCGATGTATGCGTAAACGGGATGGCCCTGAATTATTTCAGCTATTTTAATTGCCCCGAAGAGGACCTGGTATCCATTGTGGATTTCCTGCTGTCCGAACAGATGGATGACGGAGGATTCAACTGCCGCTCCAATTACGGCGGAGCCAGGCACAGCTCCCTGCACAGTACCCTGTCCGTCATCGAGGGTATCCTGGAATACAGGAGAAACAATTATACATACCGTCTGGATGAGCTATGCAGGGCAGAAGAAGATTGCGTGGAATTCATGCTCCAGCACAGGCTGTACAAATCCGACAAAACGGGAGAAATCATTGATGGGAAATTCCTGAGGCTCAGTTACCCCTCCCGCTGGAGATATGATATACTCAGGGCACTTGATTATTTCCGTGATGCGGGAAGAAAGCACGATACCCGTATATATGACGCGCTGGATTTCCTCATTTCGAAACGCGGTAATGACGGTACATGGAAGCTACAGGCCCACCACCCTGGCGCCCGGCATTTCGATATGGAACCCGTTGGGCAGGCCAGCAGGTGGAATACCCTCCGGGCATTGAGAGTGCTCAGGCATTTTAACATCAGCACCTGATCCGAATGACAGATAGACATCACCAATACGATGCAGTCATATTGACGGATCCCCAAAAGACCGATGAATACATCAGGAATGTCCTTCTTGAGGATGGTATGCTGATGGAAGCACTCGCTGAGCGGGGACTCAAAGTAGGAAGGGTGAACTGGGATAATCCGGGTTTCGACTGGACATCCACGCGATATGTTATATTCAGGACGACCTGGGATTATTTCGATCGCTACCCCGAATTCGACCAATGGCTTGAGAGGACGAGGGAACTGACCTCCATGATCAACCCCTACGAGATCATACGCTGGAATATCGATAAGCACTACCTGGCAGACCTCCGGCAGAAAGATATCAACATACCCCCTACCCTGTTTGTAGAGCCCGGCGATCCGCGTTCCCTGGGCGAGATATGCTTGTCAAGCGGCTGGTCTGACATTATTCTCAAACCGGCAGTGTCCGGAGGTGCCAGGCACACCTACAGGCTCCATACCGGCTCGACCGGAAAGTATGCTGACAATATCGTGGGACATGACAGCAATACCACGGAGAATGAAGGTAATATTGAAGAGCACGAGGGTATTTTCAGGGAACTGATAAAGGAAGAATCCATGCTGCTCCAGGAATTTCAGCACAGGGTCATCGGGGATGGCGAGCTTGCATTCATGGTATTCGGGGGACGTTACAGCCATGCCATATTGAAAAAGGCAAAAGAGGGCGACTTCAGGGTGCAGGATGATTTTGGCGGCAGCGTGCATGATTATACCGCCACGAAAGAGGAAATTGAATTTGCAGAAAAGGTAGTCTCGGTATGCGATCCGCTGCCCGTATATGCACGGGTGGATGTCATCCGCAACAACAACAACAATCTCTGCGTAACCGAACTCGAACTTATCGAACCAGAACTATGGTTCCGGAACCACCCCCCGGCTGCAGAATATTTTGCAGATTCATTTATGGAGTATATTAAGTGATTTGACCGTAATATCAATCCGATCCGGGCTGGCCAGGTTGATCAATAATAAAGGCTGGATAACCTCTCACATGCAGCCGGCTTTCTTACCCCAGAGCCCTATCCACCTTATCCTGGGGGCACACTTATTCAATAATCATTAATTTTTGCTTCGAATGACCTGAATCTGTGGTTAAGGAGACATTATATAGTCCGGCCGGCAGACCAGAAATATCCACAGGTAACTCATTATAGCCGGGAGATAGTATCCCACCATGGATGATACGTACTACCTGACCCTGTATGTTTATCAATGTGATCCTTACATTTTTTGTTTGTTTCAAGGATAGTTCCATCAGGAAAGATGATCTGGCCGGGTTTGGATAAATCCTGAATGCATGTCCGGTTTTATCCTTATCAATACTGCTTGGGCCCAATGTCAGGATATAATCCGTTTTGGTCTCTGTATCGACTCCTCCATCACCCGAAACAGTCAATGCAACGGTATATGTTCCGGCAATCGAATAGGTATGGCTTGGATTCTGCTCAACACTGGTACCGCCGTCTCCAAAGTCCCATGCATAGTCAAATATAACACCGGTCGAAGTACTGGTGAAATTAACGGTCAATGGTATTTCTCCGTCGCACGGATCGCACCAGAACGATGCAACCGGTGGCGGTACCGTTACTGTGATATAATTTGTTTTTGTTTCCGTATCGACTCCTCCATCACCCGAAACAGTCAATGAAACGGTATATGTTCCGGCAATCGAATAGGTATGGCTTGGATTCTGCTCAACACTGGTACCGCCGTCTCCAAAGTCCCATGCATAGTCAAATATAACACCGGTCGAAGTACTGGTGAAATTAACGGTCAATGGTATTTCTCCGTCGCACGGATCGCACCAGAACGATGCAACCGGTGGCGGTACCGTTACTGTGATATAATTTGTTTTTGTTTCCGTATCGACTCCTCCATCACCCGAAACAGTCAATGAAACGGTAAAGGTTCCTGCCATTGAATAGGTATGGCCCGGTTTCTGATCAACACTTGTACCGCCGTCTCCAAAGTCCCACGACCAGTTTGAAATGCTACCTGTCGAGAGATCTGAGAAATCTATCGTTAAAGGTACAAGGCCGCTGACCTTGTTTGCTTCAAATTCAGCCTCGGCAGGTACAGGCATTAATAAAAATCGCCAGACAGCAGACCAATCACTGATCCCGACTTCATTTACAGATCTCAACCTCCAGTAATAATTCGTGTTATATGACAACTCTGGAGTTCGTAAAGAGTTAGCACTGATAAAGGTGTCCGCCAGAGGTGCTGAAAAAACAGAATCAAGGGATAACTGAAGATGATACATCCTGGCTGAATCAGATTGTCTCCATAACAGGTCAGTATAAGCATTGATGCTGCCAGTTTCATTTTCAGGGGAGATTAAAACCGGTATTCCCGGTGATTCATGCAGGGTGACATTGATATAGCGGGTTCTGGTATAGGTATCAAACCCGAGGGAATTACCAACCGTTAGGCAAACCGAATACTCTCCCGGTTTATCGTAGGTATGAACAGGATCTTCCAGCGTACTGGTGCTCCCGTCTCCGAAATTCCAAAGCCTGCTTGAAATACTTCCGGAGGAATTATCTGTGAAATAAACCGTAAAAGGAGAAGACCCTTCTTTGATACCCGCTGAAAATCCTGCGTCCGGAGATTCTGCCGTCCGGATGCTATAGTTAAAACTGAATACATAGATCCCGCTCCTAACGGTTACGGTCAATGGATAAATACCGGGAGGTGTCGAAGCATTGACCGTTAATTTGTACCGGATGGTAGTTGATCCTGTGCTGGGCTCAAATGTGGCATCCGAAATGGTAAAATAGGAGCCATAATTCCAGGAGATGCTCCCCGCTTCTGTTAATCTCACAAATACATATTCTGTCAGCCATTCCCATTGCCCGGGCAGCAATGTATGTTCCTCAGCGCCCGTTTCGACATCAATGTAGGAGGATCGGGTGTAAGTTTTATATCCACCGGATGAGAGTTGCGTTAAACTCACCGTGTAATCGCCGGGTATCCAGTATGTATGAACCGGATTCTTGCCGGTGCTGGTGCTTCCATCCCCAAAATCCCAAAAATACTCCTCCGCCTCTT
>CBFDEE010000245.1:0-4567 GCA_965603745.1 uncultured Bacteroides sp.
CGGTAAAGCTGGGTGCCGGGGCCCTGGTTGCCGGTCCCTCGGGACTGATCGCCGGGGCAATAACCGGACAGCTGACCGGGTTCCTGGTTTTTTTCCTGAATTTCCTGAAGAAGGACCGGAAAAAACTGGAATGGATTAACAAATCAGACATGAAGTCCCGCGCCAGGGAGTATTACCGCTTCCCCAAATACAATATGCTGCTGGGGATCAGTAATAATTTTTCGAGCAGCCTGCCGGTTTTTGTCCTGACCGCCTGGTTTTCGACAGCCATTGCCGGACTGTACTCTTTCGGGCTGACCATGATCTTCAGGCCCATGAACCTGGTCACCACCGCTTTCTCGCAGGTTTTTTCCCAGCGGATTATCTCGAAGGTGAACGAGGGACAGCCAATCCTGGATGATGTGCGGCGGCTTTTTACCAGGATGGTCCAGTTTTCAATCCTGCCATTCACCCTGGTGGCCGTATTCGCTCCCCTGATCTTCCGCCTGGTTTTTGGTCCCGAATGGGAAACCGCCGGCCGGTACACCCGGATCCTGATCCCCTGGCTCTTCCTGGTATTCCTGTCTGCCCCCTTTGCCTTTCTGCCCGACCTGTTTAAGAAACAGGGAACAGCACTTCTGATAGATATCATTAAATTGGTCCTCCGTGCAGCCGCACTCTTTGCCGGAGTCTATTTTGATGATATCTTTGTAACACTGGCTTTACTGAGCGGGGTGAGTTTCACCGTGGTGATCTGTCAGATAATCTGGTATTTCACCCTTGCCAGAGGCCAGAGCAGGCAGATACTGGAAAAGAGTGAGAAAACGAATGAGGCACAGGGGCAGCGGACATGGAGCGGGCCGGCACAGAACCCGGATTCATTTCCTGAGGGGGAGCGCACCCTTTAACAGAGATGTATGGAAGGATTATGTTGGTCTCAAACATTCCCTCGCGGATGGTCTGGATACCATCTACCTGGACTCCCTTTTCGACAGGGAAATATATGATGTTGGTCCCATTTCACACCTGAATGCAGGTATTATGCCTGCAGATCTTGCGCTGCTCAGGGGACTGGCATCCCTGTATACGGATTGCGCCTATTTTGAAATAGGCAGGCGCAGGGGAGAGTCCCTCGGCAATATGGCCAGGGTTGCCAGCGAATGTTATTCCCTTAACAGGCCGGTTACGGAGATGCGTAAAAAGGGGGTCCGGAACAAATACATGTACATGATGGGGCAATATACGAGGGCGATGGACAACGTGGTTATGCTTACAGGTGATTCCAGGACATTCGATTTCGCATCGCTAGGTAAAAAATTCGATATAATCTTTATCAACAACGGGCAAGGATACGACAGGGTAGAGAATGATACCCGGAAAGCCTTCGAGTACCTTATGCATGAGCAGTCTGTCATTGTATGGCATGATTACAGCTTTTTCCCGGAGCAGGTAAGATTCGAAGTGCTTGCAGGCATACTGGACGGAACGGACCCGGTGTATCGTGAACAACTATTTTTTGTCTCCAGGACCAAATGTGCTATATTTCTGAGTGAAAGCCTCCGGGAAAAGATCCCATCCAAATAATACGATCTTGGATAACAACACTCCTTCAACACTGAAAGTCCTGATACTGCCTTCCTGGTATCCTCCCGACGGTGGACAATTCTTCCAGGACCATGCCGAGGGACTGGCGGAAGCCGGGTTCCAGGTAGATATACTTGTGAACCGACTGGTGGGACTGACCCAGCTGAAGCATTCAGAAAGGAAACTTTACAAGCGTTTCAGGGTAACGGATTACCGGGGCACCCGGATCATCCGCTCATACTACATTAAACCACCCAGGAGCGAGATATTTGCCGCACGCCGCTGGTCCAGATCAACACTGAAGCTGTACCAGAAATACCAGGAGAGGTTCGGTAAACCCGATATCATACTGGCACACAGTGCCATGTGGGCGGGTTATGCAGCATACCTGATTCATAAGAAATACGATGTGCCTTACATCCTTAATGAACACAGGGGAAGGTTTGCAGTGCTCAGCAAGGAGGCGGAAGCCATGCTGAAAAAGGGATTCCGGCCTTTGCTTGAGCCGGCTTACCAGAATGCTGCCAGGGTGGTTTCCGTATCGGAAGCTTTGCACTTCGGGATACGCAAATACGTTCCGGAAGAGCAGGAATTGTCTGTCCTTCCGAACATGGTCGATACCGAATTCTTCAGCCTTCCTGCACCCAGGGTCCAGGAACCCTTTGTCATCCTGTCAATAGGCAGGCTTGAGGTGGAAAAGGGAATGGATCTCCTTATCGAAGCCTTCGACCTGTTTGCCGAAGACTATCCGGATGCCCAGCTCAGGATTGTCGGCAGGGGATCCCTGGAGAATGAACTCAGGGAAATGGCAGCCAGATCGAACCACCCCTCGAGGATAACTTTTGTCGGATTCCTGCCGCCGGAAGGCATACTGGAAGAGCTGCATTTTGCCAATGTAGTTGCCGTTGCCAGCCGGATCGAAGCTTTCGGCGTTGTATTCATTGAAGCCATGTCCACCGGCCTTCCTGTCCTTGCCACACAAACCGGCGGCCCTGATTCCATTGTTCCCTCTTATGCCGGAAATATAGCGGCAATCGAATCCGTTCCCTCGCTATTTGTGGGCCTGAAAAACATACATTCCAACTATCACAAATACGATCCGAAAAAGATCCGAAGGCACGTCGAGAAAAACTTCAGCAAGAAAGCCGTTATCAGCAGGTTCTCCGACCTGATCCATGAACTCTGCAATGGCAAGGATTGATCTTATAAACAATTCCGGGTTTTTATGGCACACGAAAGGCAACTGCCATGTAAAGGGATTTGCCCATACGGCTGACGGGCAGTACCTCAGGGGCGATGCCCTGGCCGGATATTTCGAGGCCGGCTCCGGTTTCGAAGACTTTACGGGCAGGGTGGCCGGCGCCAACGGTATGTTCAGCGTGGTCATGGTTTCTGGCAGCAAGGTCTGGATGGCGGTGGACCGGATGAGGACATTCCCGGTGTTCTATACTGCCGGAGACTCCGGTTTGCTGGTATCTGATTCGGTTGATCATCTCATTAAATCCCTGGGCGGCTGGAAGATAAATACGGATGCATCTGCAGAATTCCTTGTTACTGGATACGTTACTGGAAAAGAAACCCTGGCCGGTCAGATCTTCCAGGTCCAGGCCGCCGAAACGCTTGAAATCATTTTTTCACCCGGTGCCGGGATCCAGGCCGGCAGAACCAGCAGTTCCGTATATTCAAGCTACAGGACCCGGAAAACATCCGAAGAATCAATGGAGGAGCTGGCGGATAAGATGGAAAGAATCACAGAGGGTGTATTTAAGAGACTTGTGAAATCCCTGCAGGGGAGGACTGCCGTCATTGCCCTGAGCGGGGGATTCGATTCAAGACTTGTGGCAGCCATGCTTAAAAAGCTGGACTATCCGGCTGTGATCTGTTTCTCCTATGGCCGCGAAGGGAACCCGGATATGATTCGAGCGGAAGAGGTTGCAGGGAAACTCGGATTTCAATTCATTCCTGTTATCTACACTGATGAATTAATCGAAAACTATCTTGCGGAAGAGGCCTTTTTCGATTATGTCCGGTTTTCATCAAACCATGTTTCCATGTTTTTCATGCAGGAATATTTTGCGATGAAATATCTCAGGGAAAACCAATTGGTGCCCGGTGATTCCGTTTTCATTCCCGGCCATTCTGGTGATTTTTTCGGGGGGAGCCAGCTGATCAGGCACGGGCTTCACAGTGGGAGAGAGGATATCCGGAGAACCATTCAGAGGATATTCGACGTGAAGTATGCCTGGCTTAAACCAGGGGGAACCGTGAGAAAATCCATGATGAAAAGGATCGAAAGCAGCCTGCAGGAGAAGGGCAACAGCGAAAATGCACTGTCGTATTCAATTCATGAGGACTGGGACCTGAAGGAAAAACTCGCCAAGTTCATCGTCAATTCATGCAACATTTACGCCTGGTTCGGTTATGAGTACCGTCTTCCCCTTTACGATTATGAATTGCAGGATTTCTTCCGGGATATACCCTTTGAGCTGAAAGCCGGTAAAAGATTATACGATACCTGCCTGATAAAACAGGTCTTTTCTGAACCCGGGCTGAACTTCCCGGCCGAACTGCAGCCGGATGAAAGGACACAGCAAAGGGCACGCCTGAAAAGAAAGATTAAAAAGTGCCTCCCGGGATTGCTTCAGCCGACAACCGTATCCCGGCTCGATCCGATCTTTTATTATGAGATCACCCATGCCCTCCTGAAGGATTTAGAGAGAAAGGGGATCCATATTAAGATACGGGGAAACAGCTATAATTCCCTGATCGTCCAGTGGTACATCGAATACCTGAAAGCCGGACAGACAGGGGGCCGGGCGACCCCAACAGCGGGTACGTAATGTTTGATTAAAAATTGATATCTATATAAAATATTTCCTTAAATTTGCACCGCTTATTATCACATCACACTCTAAATCACACTCACACCCACACCCAAACACATGCCTTCATGGTGGTTGTAGCTCAGTTGGTTAGAGCGCTGGATTGTGGTTCCAGAGGTCGC
>CBFDEE010000246.1:0-4528 GCA_965603745.1 uncultured Bacteroides sp.
ATAAAGATGTAAGGGTGGTTTTCCCGGATCCGATATTCCCTGCAATGGCGATGTGCATACTGGCGGTATTTAAAGGTCGCGAACCTTACGAATGTACGAAATAAATCTGAAGAAAATGGCAGGCTTTGACCAGGGTGGAAAATTAAAAAAGGAATGATAACATGAGGATGACAGGGGACCAAAACAATCCCGGAAATTACTGGTCTGTTTTATAAACCTGGTATCCCTTGCGGGTATATATAAACAGCCGGCCGGGCTGTAATTCGGCTTTCAGAACCTCCTTTTTGGAAGGGGGATTCTCAGGGTGCTGAACTGTTGAACCGGGAAGTTCCAGCCGGGCCAGTTCGGCTGTGCGAAGGTCGTAACTGAGTAATTCACCTTCCATCATGAAATAGACATGGAGGTCAGTAACCTGGAATTCAGATGGCGTGTCGAGGGCCAGGGTCCTGGAATAATTGCCGAACCGGTCAAAGACCAGGATGCCGATGCCGGGAACATTCAGATAAAGCGAACGGTTTTTTTCGATCATGAAAACAGGTTCTGTATCGGGACCGGTAAGGATGTTCAGAGCGGGACTTTCATGGATGAGCTTCAGGTTCACATTGAAATACTGCAACTGCCTGTTCAGGGAATTATATGCCCAGAATCCCCCCTGGCTGGAAGAACAGACCAGTTCGACCTGGTCGATGCCCAGTTCATCAAGCCAAACAGGACTCCGGATCTCCGAAAGGAAATTGTCAACCCAGACAATCTGCCTGTAATCTTTGTAAAAGAGCAGAATTCTCAAAGGATCCGAAACATCAACCGAGTAAATGTTCCCCAGGAAGGTATTGGTGTAAGTTGCGGCCTCCGCCTGGCCGGGAGAGTATTTGTTCAGGATGTTGTCTTTGGCTATATAGACATTTCCCATGGGATCAGAAAAATGCATATCCCCCGTAACCTCAACCTCCCGGATAAACCGGTAATCACCGAGGAACAAGACATTTACCAGAAGTGCTATGAGAAAAGTCGTCTTCATTCAGTCACATTCCTTCAGTTTAATCACTCACCGCCTGGAGGGAAAGGATCTCATCAACGTATTTCCGGTCGTTTGACAGGCGGGGAACCTTGTTCTGTCCCCCGAGCTTTCCCTTCATTCCCATCCAACGGTAAAACGTTCCGCGGGACATATTTCGTACAGTGGGCATCTCGAGAGTGATGCTTTTATACCTTTTTGCCTCGTAATCGGAATTAATGGAACAGAGGGCATTATCCAGCACCGAAGGGAAATATTTAAGGTCTGCCGGGGATTTTTCAAACTCGATCAGCCATTCGTGTGAACCCTTCCGGTCGTCATCCATATATATGGGAGCCGCCGTGTACTCACGGATCACAGCGCCGGTTTTTGAACAGGCGATCTCAAGTGCGTTCTCGGCATTTTCAATGATCACCTCTTCGCCGAAGGCATTTATGAAATGGCGTGTCCGTCCCGAAATCTTGATCTTGTGCGGAAAGGTCGAGGTAAACACCACGGTATCCCCGATCATATAGCGCCATAGTCCCCCGTTCGTAGATATTATAATCGCGTAGTTTTCACCGGGCACAACATCATTTAGTGTCAGGGCTTTTGCGTTCGGATCGGAAGCCTTGTATGCAGGTACGAATTCAAAGAATACCCCGTAATCGAGCATCAGCAGCATATCGTCACTTCCCGGATCATCCTGTATCGAAAAATGACCTTCCGAAGCATTGTATACTTCGAGGTAATGCATGTCTCCGGAGGGGATCAGTTTCCTGAACTGGTCCCGGTAGGGAGTAAAGCTGACTCCCCCGTGTATGAACAGCTCGAGGTTGGGCCAGACCTCCAGCAGGTTTTTCTTTCCCGTGAACTCAAGAATATGCCTGATCAGAACAAGGTTCCAGGAAGGTACACCGGCCAGGCTTGTGACATTGTCACGTATGGTCTCACGGGTGATCACTTCCATCTTTTCCTCGAACTCGGACATCAGGGCAACATCCTGGCTGGGTGTGCGGATAAAATGGGCCCAGAAAGGCATGTTCTCGATCAGGATGGCGGACAGGTCCCCGTAAAAAGACTGGTTCGAGTAGGAATTGATCTGGTGGCTTCCTCCCAGGGTAAGACCCTTGCCGGTCAGCAGTTTGTTCTCCGGATAATTCTGGGAATAAATGGCGACGACGTCCTTCCCTCCCCTGAAATGGCAATTCTCCAGGGCCTCCCATGTGACCGGAATGAACTTGCTTTTTTCGGATGTTGTACCGGATGATTTAGCGAACCATTTCACCTCGCTTGGCCAAAGCAGGTTCTGTTCCCCTGACATGACCCTCTCAATGATGGGCTGAAGGTCTTCGTATGAACTCAGGGGGACACGCTCCTGGAACTGTTCGATGGTCCTTATATCGGAGAATCCATGCTTCTTCCCGTACCAGGTGTCTTTCGCTTCCCCCAGGATTTTCATTAACCCGTCCCGCTGGACATCACAGGGATACTTCCTGAACAGGTCGATCTGGTGCAGACGTTTGGTGTTTACCCAGTTAACTATGGAGCTAAGGATCGGCATCAGGTTATTTCAGGCGGTTCTCCGCAGCTGCGGTTTATTATATGATCAGCATGGCATCGCCGTAAGTGCCGAAACGGTATTTCTCCTTGATGGCAACCTGGTAACAGTCCATGAGGAAATCGTAACCGGCAAAGGCAGATACCATCATCAGCAGTGTGGAAACCGGAAGATGGAAGTTCGAGATCATCATATCCGCAATGCTGAATTCATACGGGGGGAATATAAATTTATTGGTCCATCCGTCATAAGGTTTCAGGTAGCCTTCCGTCGAAACAGAACTCTCAAGGGTCCTCATAACCGTGGTGCCAACGGCACAGATCTTGTTTTTCCTCTCTTTCGCTGAATTGACCACACGGGTGGATTCCTCGGCGATGATGATCCTTTCGGAATCCATCTTGTGCTTGGTAAGGTCCTCGACATCGACCGTCCGGAAGTTGCCCAGTCCGACATGAAGCGTAATAAACGAGAATTCACATCCCTTTATCTCCAGGCGCTTGAGCAGCTGCTTGCTGAAATGCATCCCTGCCGTCGGTGCTGCAACTGCTCCTTCATGCTCTGCGTAAACCGTCTGGTAGCGTTCGCGGTCTTCCGGCTCGACGTTCCGCTGGATGAACTTCGGAAGCGGGGTTTCTCCAAGCTGGTAGAGGGTCTTCTTGAAATCCTCGTAATCACCGTCGTAAAGAAAGCGGAGTGTCCGGCCGCGGGAAGTGGTATTGTCGATGACTTCTGCAACCAGGACATCGTCTTCTCCGAAGTAAAGCTTGTTCCCGATCCGGATTTTGCGGGCCGGATCAACCAGCACGTCCCACAGCCTCTGTTCACGATTCAGCTCCCTAAGCAGGAAGACCTCGATCTCCGCGCCGGTTTTTTCTTTATTTCCGTACAGGCGTGCAGGGAACACCTTGGTATTGTTGAACACCAGTACATCCCTGTTATTGAAGTAACCAAGGACGTCTTTAAAGACCTTGTGTTCAACTTTTTTTTCCTGGCGGTTCAGTACCATCAGCCTGGATTCGTCTCGGTTCCCGGACGGATATTTGGCTATAAGATCTTCCGGGAGGTTATACTTGTATTGGGATAATTTCATATGGGAATTTTATTTCAGAATATTCGAACGAGTCCCCTTATACGTAAGAAAACTCAATTGGTTACATATTGTTTAACATTTCTTCAAATTTTTTCGGAAGCAGGGCATCGCTAACGGAATACCCGCCAATGGCGGTTCTCCGGAGCCCGGCCAGGTAAGCGCCGCTGCCGAGAGCTGTGCCGAAATCACGTGCCAGGGCACGGATGTATGTACCCTTGCTGCAGAGGATCCTCAGTTTCAGATCCCGGCCTTCAAATTCAAGGAGTTCCATCTCATGGATAGTGATCCTCACAGGTTTCATTTCCAGTTCTTTGCCCTGTCGCGCAAATTCATAGGCTCGCTTACCGCCGATGCGCTTGGCAGAAAACAGGGGGGGGATCTGGTCGGATTCTCCGGTAAAATCCCGGATGGACTGTATAATAAGTTCTTTGGTAATATGTTCCGTGGGGTATTCACGGTCCACTTCCGTTTCCAGGTCAAATGAAGGGGTGGTCTGCCCCAGCCTGAATCGGGCCTCGTATTCTTTCGGCATCCCCTGGTATGATTCAATCTCCCGGGTTGCCTTACCGGTACAGACGATCATGAGCCCGGTGGCCAGGGGATCAAGCGTGCCTGCATGTCCCACCTTGATCTTTTTTACCCCGAGTTTATGGCGCAGAAGGTTACGGATCTTTTTCACGATATCGAAGGATGACCAGTCAACCGGCTTATCGATCAGAAGAACGGCACCCTTTAGAAAATCCGTATTTGCGTTAAGTACTGTCATAAAAATTAATAACTCGCCGAATCTAAACCTGGTCGCTTTCAAATCCTGCCGGTCAACTTCTTTCTCCGGGCCGGCGATGATCAAAACAGGCCTGCAGCAATGGCTACGGTTCCGGCC
>CBFDEE010000247.1:0-4515 GCA_965603745.1 uncultured Bacteroides sp.
GGAACTCCCTCCTGCTTCAGGATTGTTTGAATGAAGGCATTAAAATATGGCGGATCGCCAGTTGGACACAGATCGTGAAGAATATACTCTATCTGTAATGGATTTCGTGCGGCATTATGCAATAATGACCTCTATTCCATTATCTTCAAGCTGTTTACGATCGGATTGACTTACTCCATCATCGGTAATTATCACATCAATTCTGGAGATCGGACAAATATGAGCCAGGCTTTTGCGGTTAAATTTGCTGGAATCTGCAACCAGAATAACTTCTTTGGCTCTTACTTTCTTTATTCTGACCATTGGTATCTTGCCCGATGATCTGGAAATTGAAAAATTGGATACTTATAAATTGTAAGAGATTTTTACACAAGCTCCTTTCACAGCCTCAGGCATGAACCGGTAAATCCGTGCCTGAAAATCATTGGCTGTTTTAAAGTCTGAATTAAGAGTCGAATCAAGCTTTTTAGTTAAATTTGCCTGTTTGTAACAAATTATTACATAAAGCAGTCTCCTGCTTCAAGATTGTTCGGATGAAGGTATTGAAATTTGGCGGATCGTCAGTTGGAACTCCCAAACGTATACTGGGAGTAAAAAAGATCGTAGAGGGACAGACAGAGCCCTGTATTATAGTGGTTTCGGCATTCCAGGGAATTACCGACCAGCTTGAAAAGGTAGGCAGAATGGCCTGTGGAAGGGATGAAGGGTATAAAGAAATCCTGAAAGAAATTGAGCAGAGGCATTACGATACGGTCAAGGAATTATTCCCGGTTAACCAGCAGAGCAATATACTGGCAGGCATCAAGGTACTGGTCAATGAACTGGAGGAAACCCTTCACGGGGTGTTCCTGCTACAGGACCTGACAGCGAAAACCCAGGATACCATTTCAAGTTTCGGGGAAAGGCTTTCGGCATTCATCATCTCCCTCAAAATCGATAAGGCCTATCTTGTTGAGATCCGGGACCTGATCAGGACGGACAGCAGTTTTGGCAAGGCCGGAGTACTTTTCAACCAGAGTAATCCACTCATTCAGGATCACTTTAAATCACTTCAGAAGTTTGCGATCGTCCCGGGATTCATCGCCAGCAATGAAAACGGAGAAACCACCACCCTGGGACGGGGAGGTTCCGATTATACAGCCGCCATCCTGGCTGCAGCTGTGGAGGCCAGTGTGCTCGAGATATGGACCGATGTGGATGGTTTCATGACAGCCGATCCGAGTAAGGTCGAAAAAGCCTATGCCATTGAATCACTGAGCTATGCGGAAGCCATGGAGCTCTCTCATTTCGGGGCCAAAGTGCTGTACACTCCCACCATCCAACCGGTACTTGAAAAGAGGATTCGCATCCATATAAAGAATACCTTTTCACCGGAAAAGAAGGGAACCCTTATCGGCCAGAAGGAAATTGCTAAGAACCAGTCCCCGATCAAGGGCATATCCTCCATCGACCAGGTTGACCTGGTGACCCTCCAGGGATCAGGAATGGTAGGGGTGACAGGAACTTCCATGCGCCTGTTTACAGCCCTGGCAAAACGAAATATCAACATCATCCTGATCACCCAGGCATCCTCGGAGTATTCAATCAGTTTTGCGATCCACCCGGATGGAACCCGGGAGGCAGAACAGGCTATACGCGAGGAGTTCTCGTATGAGATCGAGAACATGCATTCCATCCGCATCCTCGTGGAGAAGGACCTTTCAGTGATCGCCATTGTGGGTGAGAGAATGAGGCATACCCCGGGAATATCTGCCAAATTGTTCCAATCTCTCGGCAGGAACGGGATAAACGTGATAGGGATTGCACAGGGTTCATCCGAGCTTAATATTTCGGTTGTAATCAGCCATGCTTCCCTGAGAAAGGCCCTGAATGTGATCCATGAGGGATTTTTCCTTTCCCACTACAAGGAACTCCACCTGTTCCTGGTAGGTGCAGGTACCGTGGGTTCCAGGTTGCTGGACCAACTTCGCAGCCAGCAGAAAAAACTGCTCAGCAACCACAGGCTGAAGGTGAACCTTATCGGGCTCTCCAACTCCAGGAAAATGATCATCGATGCAGACGGAATTGATATCGGGCACTATGAGGAACTGATGAGTGAGGGAGCTAAAGCGGACCTGTCGGTGTTTACCGGGCAGATTGCCGAGCTGAACCTGAGGAACAGTGTGTTTATTGATTGTACTGCCTCACAGGACGTATCCGACAGCTACAAGAAGCTGTTCAATGATTATGTGTCGGTTGTCACAGCAAACAAAATAGCATGCTCTTCCGGGTATGGTGCTTACCGGGACCTGAAAGCTACTGCACAATCACGTGGTGTTAAGTTTATTTATGAGACCAATGTGGGTGCCGGGCTTCCGATCATCAATACCATCAATGACCTGATCAGAAGCGGGGACAGGATTCTGGAGCTCGAGGCAGTGGTATCAGGAACACTAAACTACCTTTTCAATACCCTGGATGCCGATAATAAACTAAGCGATGTAATCCGCAAAGCTAAGGAACTGGGCTATTCGGAACCTGATCCGCGGATCGACCTCAGCGGTATTGATGTGATCAGGAAACTTATCATCCTTTCAAGGGAAGCCGGTTACAGGATTGAGGAAAAGGATGTCAGGGTCACCCCAATTCTTCCTGAAGAATGCTTTAAGGGAAGCCTTGACGAATTCTGGAAAACAGTCAGAAAGTACGATGATGAATTCGAACAGCAGCGGCTGAAACTGGAAAAGCAGAACAAGAAGTGGAGATTCGTGGCCCTTCTGAAAAACGGGAAGGCCTCCGTTAAACTTGCAGAGGTCGGCATGCAACACCCCCTTTACCCCCTGGAAGGCAGCAATAACATCATCATGATCACGACTGAAAGGTACAAGGAACATCCCATGATCATTAAAGGATATGGTGCCGGGGCAGAAGTCACGGCTGCCGGGATGTTTGCCGATATCATCCGGATCGCGAATATCTAGACCAGATGGAAAATGGCATTGAAATATTCAGTCCGGCTACAGTCGCCAATGTAGGTCCCGGATTCGATATCCTGGGTTTCGCCCTTGATGCACCGGGTGATATTATCCGGATCGAGAGATCAAGTGGAGACATACATGAGATCATCAATGATACGGAAGTTGACCTTCCCCTGGATCCTGCAAAGAATGTAGCAAGCATTGCGCTTGACGCATTACTGGATTCAATAGGCAGCCATGAGAAATTCCGCCTGACCTTTAAACAAAAAATTCCGGCAGGCAGCGGGATCGGATCCAGTGCTGCCAGTTCTGCAGGTGCTGTCTACGGGGCGAATATTTTATTGGGCCGTCCCTTTACGGATATCCAGCTAGTGCCTTTTGCCATGAAGGGAGAGGAAGCAGCAAGCGGATCGGCCCATGCCGATAATGTTGCACCGGCCCTCCTGGGGGGATTTGTCCTGGTCAGAAGCTATGATCCTCTTGATATTCATAGCATTCCGGGACCAGAGGGTCTGCATTGCAGCGTGGTACACCCGGAAATCAGTATTGCCACAGAAGACAGCCGGAAGATCCTGAAAACCAGCGTCCCCCTCAAGACAGCTATTGCCCAGTGCGGGAATGTTGCTGGACTTATAGCAGGACTCATAACCGGTGATTTCGGTTTGATACGCAACTCAATGCATGATGTCATAGCCGAACCGGCAAGATCATTCCTTATCCCGGAATACAACAATGTAAAGGAAGCAGCCATGAATTCAGGAGCCCTCGGCTGCAGCATTTCGGGATCCGGGCCTTCCATTTTCGCAATAAGCGAAAACAAAGAGACGGCAGAAAGGATAGCTGGGGCCATGAAGGAATCTTTCGGGACTGCCGGGATCGGCAGCGATGTATTTGTGTCACAGGTTAACAGGCAGGGAATGAGGATTCTCTCGCAAGGCTGATGTATTATTACAGTACCAGGGATACAACGCTCAAACGCTCACTGAAGGATGCAGTTCTTGATGGACTGGCTCCGGACGGGGGACTCTACATGCCGGAAAAGATACCGCTTCTTCCGGCGCAGCAGTTACTGTCATTCAAGGATAAATCATTCACTGAAATTTCACAGGAAATTGCACTGATTTTCTTCGGAAAAGACCTACCCGAAAAGGATATCGTGGAGATCACAGGTTCCGCTGTAAACTTTGACACGCCACTGGTTGAGGTTGAGGACCGGGTACATGCCCTGGAATTATTCCATGGTCCCACCCTGGCGTTCAAGGATGTGGGGGCCCGCTTCATGGCCCGGATGCTGGGGTATTTTACCAGGGGACTCAACCGGGAGATCAATGTCCTGGTGGCTACTTCCGGCGATACCGGCAGTGCAGTGGCCAACGGCTTCTGGAATGTTGAGGGAGTGAGGGTTTTCATTCTTTACCCTTCCGGCGGGGTCAGCCGGCTCCAGGAACAACAACTGACAACGCTCGGGGGAAATATTACAGCCCTTGAAATCTCCGGCACATTCGATGACTGCCAGCGGATGGTGAAAACGGCTTTCGGGGACAGGGACCTGACTGAA
>CBFDEE010000248.1:0-4505 GCA_965603745.1 uncultured Bacteroides sp.
TATGTCTCATTTTCCTTCAATCGTTGTCCGCAGGATATACCGGCAGCAAAGAAAAGTAACAATATGATATGAAGTATTTTTCTCATCAGCATTATGGTTTGATGAAGGGACCTGCAAAAAACAGGCCGTTAAGTAGATTCGGCGAGGATGATGATCTTGTTGTTCTTCACTTCAATTACCCCGCCATTTATTGAAATAAATGAAGTTTTATCATGATCGTCAATAATCTTGATATCCCCCGGTTCGAGTGTTGAGATGATCGGGGCGTGGTTTTTAAGAATCTGGAACGATCCTTTGCTTCCTGGAACCTGAACGAGTTTGACTTCGCCGTCAAAAACCTTGTTATCGGGAGTTATGATCTGAAGATTCATGTTCTATTTGGATTCTTCCAGCAATTTATCGCCTTTTTCAATGGCATCTTCAATGGTACCGACCAGGTTGAAAGCTGCTTCCGGATATTTATCCACCTCCCCGTCCATGATCATATTGAATCCCTTGATCGTGTCTTCAATGGAGACAAGACAGCCGGGAATATTTGTGAACGCCTCGGCTACATGGAAAGGCTGGGAAAGGAAGCGCTGCACCCTGCGGGCACGGTGGACGATAAGCTTGTCTTCATCAGAAAGCTCATCCATACCAAGAATGGCAATAATATCCTGCAGTTCATTATAGCGCTGCAGCAAGCGTTTTACCCGCTGGGCGGTATTATAGTGTTCTTCGCCGACCACTTCGAGTGACAGTATCCTGGAAGTGGAATCAAGCGGATCAACTGCAGGATAGATACCAAGTTCCGAAATCTTCCGGTTCAGAACAGTCGTGGCGTCCAGGTGCGCAAAAGTGGTGGCGGGTGCCGGGTCTGTAAGATCATCGGCAGGCACGTAAATGGCCTGTACGGAAGTGATCGAGCCATGCTTGGTCGAGGTGATTCTTTCCTGCATGATCCCCATCTCGGTGGCCAGGGTCGGCTGGTAGCCAACGGCAGATGGCATCCTGCCGAGCAGGGCAGAAACCTCTGAACCGGCCTGGGTGAAGCGGAAGATATTATCTACAAAGAACAGGATATCCCTTCCCCCGCTCTTTTTGTCTCCGTCACGGAAAGATTCGGCAACAGTCAGACCGGAAAGGGCTACTGTGGCACGGGCCCCGGGTGGCTCATTCATCTGTCCGAACACAAGGGTGGCTTGCGATTCCGAAAGGGCTTTCTTGTCCACCTTGCTGAGATCCCAGCCGCCTTCTTCCATACTCTTTTTAAAGGCATCGCCGTATTTAATGACCCCTGATTCGATCATTTCCCTCAACAGGTCGTTACCTTCCCTGGTCCGTTCACCCACACCGGCAAATACAGACAATCCGGAATACTGCTTGGCAATGTTGTTGATCAGTTCCATGATGATCACCGTCTTTCCAACGCCGGCACCACCGAAAAGCCCGATTTTCCCACCTTTTGAATACGGTTCCAGAAGGTCAATAACCTTGATGCCGGTAAAAAACACTTCCTTTTCCGTTGTCAGCTCTTCGTAGGTGGGCGGTTCGTTATGGATCTCATATCCACCCTTTTTATCCAGCTGTTCCATCCCGTCGATGGCGTCCCCGATCACATTGAGTAAACGTCCCTTGATCTGGTCACCGGCGGGCATTTTTATGGATGTTCCGGTTGCCAGGACCTCTATGCCGCGCTGCAGCCCGTCGGTCGAGTCCATGGCGATGGTCCGGAGGGTATTTTCTCCGATATGCTGCTGGCATTCAACGACCAGAATGGATCCGTCAGGCCTTTTGATCTCCAGGGCATCATGGATGTTAGGCAGGTCATCGCCGTACTTTTCAAAACTTACATCAACAACGGGACCGATAACCTGGATGATTTCTCCTTTAATCTGAGCCATTTATGTATTTTTTGGGTAATAAAACAGCGTTGACAAAGTTAGCATTTTTCATGTAATAGAGCAGGAATTTCATCCTCGGATGATTGTAAACTAATAGTCTTTTATATTTTTGATCTGGATATATCAAAAACAATCTAGCAATGAAGAAAATTTTAGTAAATACTCTGTTAATCCTGCTTGTACCCCTGGCAGGATTCAGCCAGTTTACTCATGTGGGACCGGCAGCTGCATATGCTTCCCGGGTGAAGGAACCGGGGTTCGGGATTTACGGGATATTCAGGGTAAATGATGAGATAAAGCTAACACCCAATTTTATATATTATCGGCAGCACGAGATCAGCACACTGGACGGTACTATTAAATATAACTGGTGGATGATAAATCTGGACGGCAACTATGTGATCCTCAGGAAGGGAATTTTCGAGGGATACGGACTTATGGGACTGAATCTGGCAAATATCAAGGGAGAACGGGATGAAATTGTTATGGGACAGCCCTACAAGGATAAACGCAGGATACAAAAACTCGGACTGAATATCGGCGCAGGTGTCAGGCTGGGAATAGGCGATAAAATCACACCATTCGGGGAATTAAGGTATACACTGGGAAGCAAAGCGTATTTCCCGGATTATTCCGTCGATGAAGTATCTCTTTCCCAGTTCAGTATTTATGCAGGCATACTTATCCGGATCACCGAAGACAAGGACAGATCAGCCACCGAAGAATTTTAAACCGTTACAACCCTTAAATGATGATCCGTAAGACAACCATAAGATCACTGAGTGTATTCATTATCCTGATTGCTGTTACTGTTTCTGCCGGGGCCCAGTTTACCCGTATCGGTGGGGGACTAACATTCAATACAGGTATAGAAAATATTGAACACAAAACAGGGAATCCCGGGATAACGGCAAGAGGAGTGCTTGAAATCGGGGAGAAATTCTGGCTGGAACCCTCTCTGACATTCTACCTGCCGGGCAAACGCCAGTATTCCACAACATTTTTCGGAAGCCTGGATGCCGATTTTACCTATGCTCTGGCAACCGAAGGAACGATCTTATTTTATGCCCTTGCCGGGCCAGGACTTTCGTTTCTCAGCACCTCATACGAAACAGCGGATAATGCGACTGAATTTATGCCGGCCCTGAATATAGGAACCGGCATTGAAATGATCGTGGAAAAGAATGTAAATGCATTTGCACAGATAAAGGGCGTCATAGGCTCCTACAGCCAGTACCTTGCAATCGGCATCGGAGTGCACTATTATTTCACCGGGCGACGTTATAAGACATGGTAGTGTCCCGGAAGCATATTCTATATTTTTTATATCTTTAACTACTTTGTAATAACCGCATTCAAAATCAATTAAAATGGGTATACCAGCCACCGCCAGGATTGAATCGGAAGAAGCAGCTCTTATTAAAGATCATAAGGAATTCAAAGCATACTCAAAATCCGATGAGCTGGCCAGGTACGAAGAGCTCAACAAAATCATCAATACCAGCGAATTTGCCGGTAAGGTGAAGGCCATTAAATCCCAGAAATTCAAGAATACCGAAGAATACAAACTGGAAAGTGAATACCTGGCTCTGAAAAAATCGAAAGACATTAAAACCTATTTCAAGGTAAAAGAGTCAAGGGAGCTGGAAGAATACAAGCAAACCGATAAATCGGACGATCTGAAAAAATACCAGGAACTTGCTGAATATGTGAATTCCGGGGAGTTCAGCAGTGCCAAGCAATCAGCCGGCAAGGAATTCAAGGGAACAGAAGCATTCCAGAAGGAGAAGGAGTACCTGGCACTGAAGAAATCTACTGCCATCAGGAAGTATTTTAAGTTTAAATCGTCCTCGAAATATCAGACATACAAGCAAGTCAAAGGTTCGGACCGCCTGAACAGGATGAAGGAACTTGAGGCGAGCACCGGCTCGGAAGAGTTCAAAAAGGTCAAGGATTATATGGCCCTGAAACCACAGGTAAAATATGAACAGTCGAAGGAATACAAACAGGAAGCAGAATACCTTGAATTAAAAAAATCAGAAAAGCTTGTCTGGTATCAGAAGCTGTTGAAAAAGAACGAATTTGACAAGCTGAAGGAATGGGAGCTTACCTTTGAGGACGATTTCACCGGCGATTCCCTCGATAAAAGCAAATGGATGACAAATTATTACTGGGGAGAAAAATTGCTGCAGGACACCTATGCCCTTCCGGGCGACAAACATTTTTATACCAAAGGAAGGAATATCGAACTGACAGATTCTGTGCTCAAGATCGTTACGAAAAAGGAACAGGCAAGCGGCAAGGCGTGGGACCCGGTAGTCGGATTCAAGAACCTGGAATTTGACTATACATCGGGACTGATATCGACGGGTAAAAGCTTCCGGCTGCAATACGGTAAAGTGCGCGCCAAGGTAAGAATGAGCGGAGCGCCCGTACGCCAGGCCATCTGGATGGTGGCGGATAAGATCCTTCCCCATGTGGATGTGGCTAAAATTGAAAAAGGAAAAATATTTTACGGTAATTTCTGGGGAAACATAACGGAAAAGGGCGGAGTTCATAAGAAAGTCGTTAAAAAGGGCGCCGGGAAATTTACCTCTGACTACTTTATCTATTCCATAGAAT
>CBFDEE010000249.1:0-4502 GCA_965603745.1 uncultured Bacteroides sp.
TTTACCCTTTTTTGATTAAAATTCGTTTTCTTTGTGGTCGCAGAAAAACGATGTACCAGACAACAATAGATAAAGAAGAATTGAAGCTGCTTCCGCTCGGGGCTTTCGGCGGGGAGATCCATCTAATCGATTCCATAGCCGGTGTCAGGAAATTTCTGCCGGTCCTGTTGAAAGAGGAGATACTGGGATTTGACACTGAAACCAGGCCCGCTTTTAAAAAAGGGCGCAGGAACAGGCTTTCCCTGTTGCAGTTCTCAACACAGTTCCATGCATTCCTGTTCCGGATTGGCATCACAGGGATCCCCGATAATATGATCCGTCTGCTTGAAGATGAAAATATCAGAAAGGTGGGTGCGGCGGTGCATGATGACCTTATCGAGCTGAAGGAGGTGCGGCCTTTCAGGCCGGCAGGATTCCTGGATCTTCAGAAATATGTAGAGGCATTTGGCATTGAAAATAAGGCTGTGGCGAAATTGTCAGGAATTATTCTGGGATTCAGGATATCGAAATCACAGCAGCTTTCGAACTGGGATACGGAGGTGCTGACCAGGGCACAGCAATTATATGCTGCAACCGATGCCTGGGTGTGTTATCGGATTTATAAAGAACTGCAAAACTACCGGCCAAAATGACGAAACCTGTCAGGGTCGTCCTGAAATCGGGAAAGGACCAGAGCGTAAAAAGGTTTCATCCCTGGATCTTTTCCGGGGCAATTAAAAAGATGTATGGTGAACCCTCAGAAGGGGACCTTGTTCAGGTATACTCCAACAAGGACGAATTTCTCGGATCCGGCCATTACCAGGATGCCTCCATTGCTGTCCGGATTTTATCTTTCAAGGAGGAGAATATCGGAGAATCCTTCTTTATAGAGCGATTGCAGGCCGCGGTTGACATAAGATCGGGTCTCGGATTAAGCGACGATCCCTCGACCAATGTTTTCCGCCTGGTGAATGCCGAAGGCGATGGATTACCCGGACTGATCATTGATTACTACAATGGCGCTGCCATCATGCAGTTCCATTCCATCGGGATGCACCGCAGCCGGGATCATTTCCTGAAGGGATTAAAAGAGGTTCTTGGTGACGGGTTGAGCGTCGTTTATGACAAGAGCGCAGCCACACTGCCGTCCAGGTACGCATCAGACCATGAAAACGCCTATCTCATGGGCGAACCCGGAATAATCGAAGTTACCGAACACGGGAACAAATTTTCGATTGACTGGGAGAGGGGACAAAAAACGGGTTTTTTTATCGACCAGCGTGAAAACAGGAAACTGCTCGGTGATTATGCGAAGGGAAAAAAAGTATTGAACCTTTTTGGATATACGGGAGGATTTTCGGTATACGCCAGAGGGGGAGGGGCTGAACTTGTTCATACGGTGGACAGCTCAGCTTATGCTATCGAGATGGCAGAACAGAATATGATACTTAATTTCGGTGATGATTCCGGACATGAGGGAATAACAGCCGACGCATTTAAATACCTGGCCTCTGCAAAAGAGGAATATGACCTTGTTGTGCTTGATCCACCTGCATTTGCCAAGCATCATAACGTTCTGCATAATGCGCTGCAGGGGTATAAGAAGCTGAACACCAGGGCTATCGAAATGATACGTCCGGGAGGGATACTGTTCACATTTTCGTGCTCCCAGGCCGTCAGCAGGGAAAACTTCAGGAAATCTGTATTTGCGGCTTCAGCCAATACGGGAAGGCGGGTTCGGCTCCTTCACCAGCTTTCCCAGCCGGCTGATCACCCGGTCAGCATATATCATCCCGAAGGGGAGTATCTGAAAGGACTTGTATTGCTGGTTGATTAGAAGGGGGACTGCAGACTCTTCGTTAAATATCTTTCATGGATAATTGTATCCGTTTGCGCTCTGCATCTACGCTGATGACTTTTACCCTGACATGTTCATGAAGTTTCACCACCTCGTTGGGATCGGAAATAAAACGGTCGGCCATCTGGGAGATATGGACCAGCCCGTCCTGTTTAACGCCAACATCGACAAAGGCCCCGAAATTGGTAATATTCGTAACGATCCCCGAGATCACCATACCTTCTTTCAGATCGCTTATATTTCGTACATCTTCGGCAAATTCGAAGACCTTGATCCTTGAGCGGGGATCCCTCCCGGGTTTGGCAAGTTCCTCCATGATATCCTTCAGGGTTGGCATCCCTGTTGATTCACTAACATATTCCTCGAGCCGGACCCTGCCACGCAGTGATTCATTGTTAATAAGATCCGGTAAGGTGCTGTGCAGGTCCTCTGCCATTTTCTCAACCACATGGTAACTTTCAGGGTGCACCGCGCTGTTATCCAGGGGATTTTCAGCCCCCGGGATCCGGAGGAATCCAGCCGCCTGCTCGAAGGCTTTTTCTCCCATCCTCGTCACTTTCAGAACATCCTTTCTTGAATGGAAAGGACCATTTTTCCTGCGGTGATCAACGATATTCTGGGCGAGAGTCGGACCCAGTCCGGAGATATAGGTCAGCAGGTGCTTGCTGGCCGTATTCAGGTTCACCCCAACTTTGTTTACAGAGCTTTCAACCACCTGGTCCAGGCTTTCTTTCAGCCTTCCCTGTTCCACATCATGCTGGTATTGACCCACTCCGATAGATTTCGGATCGATCTTTACAAGTTCAGCAAGGGGATCCATCAGGCGGCGTCCGATGGAAACTGCTCCGCGGACCGTAACATCGTATTCCGGGAACTCTTCCCTGGCTATTTTGGAAGCAGAATAAATGGAGGCACCACTTTCGTTAACGACGAATACCTGCAGTTCCCGGTCGAAACGGATTTTGCGGATGAAATGTTCGGTTTCCCGGCTGGCTGTTCCGTTGCCGATTGCAATCGCGTCAATCTTATAAGAACTGACCAGAGAAGTGATTTTTTTTGCAGCAGTTCCCCTTTCATTCTGCGGGGGGTGGGGATATACGGTTTCGTTATGAAGGAGGTTCCCCTGGGGATCCAGGCATACCAGCTTACAGCCTGTCCGGAAGCCAGGATCCAGGGCAAGTACTGACTTTTCACCCAGTGGCGCTGCCATCAGGAGCTGCCTGAGGTTTTCCGCAAAAACCCTGATAGCCACCTCGTCCGCCTGCTCTTTTGAGAGTTTCCGGAATTCCGTTTCAATGGAGGGCTGCAGCAGCCTTTTATAAGAATCGTATGCCGCTTCCCTGACCTGCCCGGATATTTCGAGATGGCCCTTAACGAAAATATTTTCCAGTGATTTACAGGCTGCCTCCCGGTCGGGTTCAATACGGAGCTTTAAAAACCCTTCATCTTCACCCCGGAACATGGCGAGGAGGCGGTGGGAAGGGCATCGGCTCAGGGATTCTGAGAATTCAAAATAGTCTTGGTACTTGATTCCATCCGTTTCCTTGCCCTTAACAACCTTTGACCCGATAACAGCGGTTCTGCCAAATAATTTCCGGATGGTATCACGGGAGCGTTTATTTTCGCTGATCCATTCGGCGATTATATCCCGGGCCCCCTGGAGGGCTTCATCCACGGTCCCGACTTCCCCGGATAAAAATTCTTCTGCCCGCTTTTCAATCATCACCTCCTGCTGCTTCATCATGATCTTTGCAAGGGGTTCCAGTCCCCTGTCACGTGCCACCGAAGCTCTTGTTTTTTTCTTCGGCTTATAGGGCAGGTACAGATCCTCCAGTTCATTCATGCCCGCCGCATTCTCAATCTGCTCCTTCAACTCATCTGTAAGACTGCCCTGCTGTTGAATGCTCTTGAGGACTGTATCCCTTCTTTTGTCAAGCTCAAGTAGCCGGGAATAGCTTTTCTGAATTTCAAGCAGGCGGACTTCGTCAAGACTCCCGCTGGCCTCTTTCCGGTAACGGCTTATAAATGGAATGGTTGAGCCTTCCTCCAGTAATTTCAGGGTGTTGGCCACCTGCCATGGAGCCAGTCCAAGGGCCTTCGCTATGAGCTCTCCGTAATTCCTTTCCATTTGAAGTAAATTGAACGCAAATGTAGCAATAATGGAATTATACTTATCTTAGTTTTTTAGCAAACCATGACATCATGAATGAACAAACTGAGCCTGCCCCAAAATCAAAAAACGGGATCCTGAATACGGCGGTGGACCTCACCGTAAAACTTGGTGTCCTCCTGCTGGTCATATTCCTGTGTTTCCGGATACTGATGCCATTCACTAATATACTTCTCTGGGCCATGGTGATTGCTATAATCCTCTTTCCTCTGTACAGGAAACTGGGTAAATTATTTGGAAAACGAAAGAAGCTTGCTGCCGTCCTTCTTGCGGTGCTGGCCCTGGCTCTGATTCTGATCCCGAGCTACTGGCTGGTCGATTCCCTCGTGGATGGACTCAAGCGCCTGGCGGATAGTCTTCAGGGTGGCAGCTTTGCCCTGCCGCTTCCCTCTGAAACGGTCGTTGAGTGGCCCCTGATTGGTGAAAGGTTGTATGAAAACTGGGTGGCTGCCAGTGAAAACCTTAACGCATTTTTAAGGGAATACCTGCCGCAGT
>CBFDEE010000250.1:0-4496 GCA_965603745.1 uncultured Bacteroides sp.
CCTGGATCACGCCGTAGGGATGTCCTACCATATGCACTGTTCCGAAATTCGTAAAATTGGTACCCACGTCGATGCTCTCCACGCCTGTGAACAGTTCCACTACCTCCGAGCGGTTGTGGCTGTAATTAATACCAATATCCCATTTAAACCCGCCGGATGTGATCACCGGTGTTCCGTGCAGAGCCAGTTCGACTCCGTTATTGGTAATCTTTCCTGCATTCATGACCTTGTTAATATATCCGGTCGAAGCAGGGATCTGGACGGCAAAGATCTGGTCTGTGGAAACCCTGTTATAATAAACAGCATCGATACCGATCCGGCTGTTGAAGAATCCAAGGTCACCCCCGATTTCATATTCGGTTGTGAATTCCGGTTTCAGGTCGGGGTTTCCCCTCAGGTCATCAACGGTCAGTGCGGCGACTCCATCGAAGGGGGTATCAATACTTCCGAGATTACTTCCCCAGCCCGGGTTCACTTCAAACAGGGATTCTGTCAGGTAGGGATCAGCATCGTTCCCGATCCTGGACATCCCTCCGTATAGTTTAATATAGTTGAGTGCATTGGTTTTAATGGCAGGAACGGCATCCGTCAGGATCACCGAACCGGTGGCAGAAGGGTAGAAGTAATTATTATTGGCATCCGGCAGTGTTGATGACCAGTCGTTCCTCCCGGTCATATTGAGAAATGCCCAGTTGCCGTAACTGAGGGTTACATCGGCAAACAATCCGATCAGCCTGCGTTCCCAGAAGGTGCCTCCGTTCGGCAGAACGCTGTTTACGTTGTCCAGGTCATTGATCCCGTGAACAACGATCTCGCTGCCGTCAAGCGACTGCCTGTCCCTGGTTCTCTGGTTTACATTCCACCCTGCAATGGCATTGATGTTAAAATTGCCAAATCCTTTTTCAACCCGGAGCATAAGGTTTGATTCCAGTTCCTGGAACCGGATGTTGTCCGTTATGACCGTTCCCAGTCCGTCGTTATACTGGGTGCTCCTGGCATAAACCTGCATCCTCTGGTCTGTGTAATTGTTAAAACCAAACTTGTAGGTAGCTGTCAGCCAGTCCGTTATGCTCAGGTCCGCATCGACATAGCCAAGTATGCGGTTTACGTAGCTGGTGTACGTGTTTTCCTGTGCAATGTAATAGGGATTGTCCCTCCCGGCACGGTAATGGATATTCTCCTGGGTAACCGGATCGATGTAGGGGAAATCCGTCAGGTTGTATGACCTGGGCATGATCCAGAGCTGGCCGAATATATTGGTATTAGTCACCCCGAATCCTCCCGTCGGGACCCCGAACTGCTTCGTCTTGACATAATTGAGCGAGCCTCCCACCTTCAGCCTTGATCCAAGCATCTGGTTCCCGGCGATGCGTACCGAATATTTGTCCAGGTTCGTATGGGGAATAAAACCATCCTGGTTGTTGGCCGTTGCCGAGAGAATATAGCTGGTGTTCTCATCTCCGCCAGTAATACTGAGGGAATTGTCAAAAACCCATCCTGTCTCGAAAAAGTCTGCCACATTATCCGGGAATGCCTTATAGGGAACCACATCACCAAGGTGGTTAACGTAGGATATGGTCCCGTTGTCATCGAACAGCAGGCCGCTTCCCCCTACCCCGTCTCCGTTCCCGTCGAGGTCAGGTGCGTCGAACCGTGGACCCCAGGTTCCGAAATACCCGGAGTTGAACTGGAAGTTAGCTCCCTGGCCGTACTCATTCTGGAACGCAGGCAGTTTCGAAGGCGTTTCCATTGCAACCGAGGAGGTAAAGGAAACGTTGAAATTCTTACCCCCGGTCATCCGTCCCGATTTTGTGTTGATAATGATCACCCCGTTGGCAGCACGTGACCCATATAATGCAGCTGCCGCACCGCTTTTGAGAACGGAAATGGATTCCACATCGTTCGGATCAATATCAAGCGCCCTGTTTGAATAGGTAGAACCGTATACAGTATTGTTCTGTGTTGCCCAGGCTGAATTATCGAAGGGAATGCCGTCAACCACAAACAGGGGCTGGTTTGAGCCCAGGGCAGAGGAAGAACCCCGGATGGTGATATTGGTGGATGAGCCCGCGGCACCCCCGGAGCCGGTAATATTCACACCGGCAACCTTTCCGTTCAGGGCGCGTAGCACATCTGTCTGCACCTTGTTCTCGATATCCTCCCCGTCCACTTTCTGGAGAGCATAGGAGAGGCTTCTCTGGTTACGCCGTATACCGACGGCGGTCACCACTACCTCTTCGAGTCCCAGTATATCAGGCTCAAGGACCACATCGATTATGGTTTGTCCCCCTACCGCAATCTCCTGGCTCTTCATGCTGATAAAGCTGAACACGAGTGTGGCACCATCAGACGGGACGTCGATGGTATAATAGCCATCCAGGTCCGTTACCGAACCCCTGGTCGTACCTTTGATCAGGATGGAAACCCCCGGCAGGGGCTGGCCGTCCTCCGAAGAGGTGACCGTTCCGGTGATCTGTACGGTTTGTGCATTCAATACCTGTAATCCGATTATCAGGAAGAATGCAAGGAAAGTGTGAATTCTTTTCATAAGCTAGTATTTAGGGTTAATAAAAAAAATCCGATCCATAACGGCTGCAGGAACACAAACAACACTGCGCCCTTCAGAAGCCAACCTGGTCCGATCCCTTCACAAGGACAGGGACATACCTTCCCCGGAAGGGATCCGGCATACGTCCTCCACATGGCATCTCACATGCGTCCTTCAGTAGGGTTCTGGCATACTTTCCCCGGAAGGGATATGACATAAGCCTCCTGAAGGGGAGTGCCCCGATGTTCAAAAACCGAAGGAGTGAATAAACAGTAAGGGGGTTAGTGCAATTATTCTTTCTACTGCTATACTCTTCAGATTTTGAGTCTTACTGTTCCAGGCAACTCCGAAACCAGGAACTCAATTAAATAACCGATGCATAAGATCATCAGTTAACGCGAAAATCGCACATGAATAATGCCAAATTTTCAAAATGAAAGAAAATCAGGAATATAAGCCTGGAAATACGTTAAAACGGGAATGCCCCGACTGTCCGCATAAGAACATGGTTGTTCGAAAACGTACGCGGGATGAAAGTTATTAACAACCTGTCATTAACGCTTTTAAACGCACCTATTTTCCCATATTTTTGTTGCCATGGCCTCCACCTCCAAATATGTCAATACTCCTTTGATGAAACAGTACAGCAGCATCAAGCAGAAACATCCCGATGCAATCCTGCTGTTCAGGGTGGGGGATTTCTACGAAACGTTCGGGGAGGATGCCATTCAAACGGCCAGCATCCTGGGCATCACGCTTACCCGCCGGGCAAATGGCGCAGCGAGTTATGTTGAACTGGCCGGATTCCCGCATCACGCGCTGGATACTTACCTTCCGCGCCTGGTCCGTGCGGGACAGAGGGTGGCGGTCTGCGAGCAGCTCGAGGATCCGAAACTCACTAAAAAGATTGTCAAAAGGGGGATTACCGAAATGGTTACCCCGGGGATATCCTTTGATGAGAATGTGCTGGAGCATAAGGAGAACAATTTCCTGGCCGGCGTCTGTTTTGATCATAACCAGACAGGGCTGGCATTCCTTGATATATCGACAGGTGAATTCCTGGCGGCACAGGGTACGGCCGAGTACGCCGATAAATTACTCAGCAGTTTCCAGCCCAGGGAGGTACTTATAGAGAAAGGCCATAAAAAAGAGTTCCTGGAAATGTTCGGCGACAGGTACTACATATACGGACTGGACGATTGGGTATTTACGGAGGAAACCGCGCGGGACCGCCTCCTGAAACAGTTCCGTACCCGGTCCCTCAAGGGTTTCGGGGTACAGAACATGCCCCGTGCCGTTATTGCGGCCGGTGCAATCCTGCAGTACCTGGAGCTTACGGAGAATAATCGCACCGACCATATAAGCTCACTGGGCCGGATCGAGGAAGATCATTATGTCTGGCTCGATAAATTCACAATACGGAATCTCGAGCTTTTCCAGTCCCTCCAGGAAGGGGCCCGGACCCTGGTGGATGTGGTCGACAGAACCCGTTCCCCCATGGGGGCGCGATTGCTAAAACGCTGGATGGCACTGCCCCTGAAGGACATCGTTCCCATCAACGAAAGGCTGAACATTGTCGAACACCTTTTCGGGGAGGAAGAATTAAGGGAAGAATTAGCCGGCCATATCAAAAAGATGGGGGATATCGAGAGGATCCTTTCCAGGATCGCGGCCGCAAAGGTGAATCCCCGGGAAATGCAGCAGCTCAGTATTGCTCTCGGGGAGATTATCCGCGTTAAGGAAGTCTGCCGCAGTCTTGCTGAAAAGGGCTTGAACAAACTGGCCAAGCAGCTGGATCCCTGTGATGAGATAAGGGAGAAGATCGAAAGGGAACTGACCGAGGATCCTCCCTTCCAGGTGAACAAGGGGAATGTAATTGCGGAAGGGATTTCGGCTGAACTGGATGAGCTCAGGCAGATTGTCCATTCGGGGAAGGATTACCTTGCCA
>CBFDEE010000251.1:0-4482 GCA_965603745.1 uncultured Bacteroides sp.
ATCATTCCAGTCATTATTATATCCAGCGGCATTCATAAATGCAAAACTAGTAAATAATCTAATATCAGGTTCGAACACAAAAAATTCTTTATCAATCTTTTTATTCTCAGTTGAACATGAGATTAAAAGAAAGAAAATCATCAAGATATTGGTTAATTTTTTCATATGCTGTGTCTTTTTACTATGGCTTACAACGTGTTTATATGAGAATATAAGTTAGGTAATATTTTGATATTGGAGTTTAATATGACTTTTTTTTGCGATGTGGGTGATATGGGGGGGTGAGTTTCTGATGATGATATGCGATGTATGTGAGACGGACTTAAAGGCTGAGTTTGTCGATTGGGCGTTTTACCTTAAGGATGCTGGCATTGCTGATGTGGGTATAGATCTCTGTTGTTTTCAGGCTTGAATGACCCAGGATTTCCTGGATCAGACGGATATCTGTTCCTTCTTCAAGGGCATGGGTGGCAAAACTGTGGCGCAGGGAGTGGACGGAAGCCCTTTTTTTGATGCCTGCCTTTCTGATGGCTGATTTCAGGATGCTCTGAACACTGCTGGTTGAGTACTGCCCGCCCTTCTGACCTTCGAAAAGATAATGGCCGGGTTTGAATATCCGTATGTATTCTTCCAGTTTTGTGCTAAGGATTTCGGGTAAGGGCACGATCCTGTCCTTATGGCCTTTGCCGCCGCGGATATTGATAAGTTTTCTCTGAAAGTCGATATCGTCCCTGCCTATGCTGACGGATTCCGGCAGGCCGGCAGGGGGATGGGATGCCAGGAAAACCTGGATATGCCTTGAGTATGCCTGGATGGTTCTTGTGCTGGAATTTGTCGGACAGCTGGATATTGTTCCGGTCCGTCCCGGATGGACCATAACTTCAGGCTGGCATGCCATACAGGATTATCGAAGGTCTTCACCAGGGACCTGTTCTTTTCATTGTATTCAAATTTGAGATAGATACGGTCCTCCGATGATATATCCTGGTAGTACACAAGGAATGCGGGTGTACGCATGTCCCGGTAGGAGGGATTGGTGCAGACAAACCGGTACCGGTTCTCTATACTTCATACGAATTGATTCACGAAGTTATTTGTTTGAAAAACCTTAGTAACTTCATGTGGACTGAGAGGCGGAGTATGATCTACGGCTCGAAACCGATAGCATTATTTGCTGTTTATGGATAAGAAATTCGGGAAAATTTCGTAATTTTATTAGAACAAGAAATGATTAAAACATAACTGCCATGAAAACTTTATTTAAAGCTTTTTTATTTGCCGTAGTATGTGCGGCCCTGCTCACTTCCTGCTCTAAAAACAACGGTGGAGGGGGAGAATCCTGGAGCGAGAATACCGTGGAAGAGAACAAGGAGGTCGTTGAGAACTCGGCCATTCAGGTTGCTACTACCCTGGATGATATGAAAGATGTACAGGCCACGGATGCCGCAGTCAGCCTGGGAGAGTTACTCGACATGCATGATCCCATGGTGAACAAACCCGGCAAGAAATCAAAGGTGTCGGCAACCATAGGCGTTATAGCCGGTATCCGCAGCGGGGAAAACAGCATTCACGAGCTTTTCACGGTGATGAAATCCGCCGGCGAACTGGAAGATGATCCTGAAACCGTTCAGGAGATCTGGGAGGAGTTGCTGGGGACCTACACATGGAATCCCATGATGTATGAATGGGATTACGAACCCAATTCCGACAAGGTAGTCTTCCTTTTTCCATCCACTGAAGACGGATTAACCAATAATGCAGCCCTTACCGTTTATAATTATTCCGGGGTGATGATCAGCAATCCACTTGAGGAGGAATACGACGGGGACCTGCCCGCTTCCCTGAATATGGATCTCAAAGTAGACAATAACACGCTGGTAACATATGTCTTTACTGCCCAGTACAGCGACGATGGTGTTCCTACACAGGTTGCCTCCGAGCTGGACATAGAATCTTTTAAGTTCTCGATTGACCTGACCAATAATGACAAAGAAGTCTCGGCCAATTACAAGTTTACCCACGGTGGAGCCATTGTAATGGAGATTGGCGGAAGTGCCAAAGGAGATTTCTCGGAGGAGAATATTGATAAAAACACGACTACACATTCCGATACCTGGACATGGACAGATTACCAATGGAATGAATCAACCCAGACATGGGATGAGGTATTAGTGACGGAAACGGATACATGGGAAGAGGTTGAGATGGAAGAGATCGTGAATTCTGCCAGCGCAAAATTCCAGGTATTTGACATTGCCCTCAAGGGGGATGTAAACATTAAGGCCCTGGTCGATGAGATCGATGCCCTCTATCCTGAAGAGTATTGGGAAGATCCAAACTTCGATGAGAAAGGAACCGCAGAACAGGAAGCGACAGCCATTAACAAACACCTTAACCTGCGTGCCGTTAATGTTCAGAATAATACCAAGATCGCAGAGGTGGAAGCATATGTGGTGATGGAAAATTACGGGCAGGGATACTATGACTACTGGGTCGATATGCGGCTGAAGTTCGGTGACGGCTCCTACATTGACCTGGAAACCTATTTTGAGGACGGATTCGAAGATTTCATAGCAGAGATCAATACAATGATTGTGGAATTGAACGGGGAATACGACTGGGATCTTGAAGAAATAGATTACTGATTGCAGGAATAAGATAAGGTTGAGAGGCCGGTCCTGGGGGACCGGCTTTTTTCATTGGGACACGGTAAATATGGTATCCGTGCTCACACCGTAACCGCTCCATACCCCGAGACCGTCCCCCGTGATGTTTGACCTGACTTCACTCAGCGAGGAGGCAAAGGGATTTGTCGAATTGAGAACCTCATCCTGGTATGAGTTCCAGAATTCATAGGACACCCTGTCCATGGTCATCAGCTTCAGCTCAATGGTTTCTCCCAGGCGGTAATAATTATCGGACTCAGTTGTAAGGTATGATCTGGAAGCGCGGTAAAGTGTAAACCTCAGCTTTTCCCCGCTGAAATGCTGGTCGTTGAGCGCCATGACCAGGGAAGGGATGTACCTGTCGTCCAGTCCGGAGCGCTTTGTAAATATCCGGTAGTAATTCTTGTCATCAGGCGGGTCGGTGAACTCCAGGACAATATAACCCACGGAATCTTCTCCCTCAAGCAGTTCAAAATAACAGCTGTCGATCGGCACGGATTCCGGGATGGTGGTTTCGGCAAGGATGGATTTCCCGCCGTATTCGGCGCTGATGGTATATGTTTTGCCCGGTTCGCCGATAATCAGGTTCCCCTCATAGTAGTATGGAGGGAAGTACCTTTCGTCCTTACGCAGGATCAGGACCTCCGAGTTCTCTCCGTCGTCAAGGCTTACTTTTGCCCTTGACAGAACAAGGTCCCTCAGCGAGACAGAGTCTATGGGACTCAGGTACGGGGAGTTGGATGTGAGGAAAACCTTTGCCTGATCGCCGGATTCTATCCAGCCGTCGACAACGATCTTTACATCCGGTTCCGGAAGATCGATCTCAGGTTCGGTATCGCAGGAAAGCATCGTGGTGCATATCACTGCCAAGGACAGGATTATGCGCAGCAGTTTCCGTGTTATATGTATCAGTTTCCTTTGCATATTCAGAATTCAAATCTCCAGCTTATTGATGGGATAATTGGAAACAGCGATACCATTTTCGGCTGGATATCCAGTCGGTAATCATCCAGGTTACCGCTTACTTCAAAATAGATAAAGAACGGGTTCGCCCTGTTATAAACATTGTAGATGGAAAAATTCCATGAGGAAACATTTCCCCGGGGACTTATCCTTGTTCGTGAAGCGGAAAGGTCCAGCCTGTGGTAGGGAGGCATCCTGAAATTGTTGACCTCTCCGTATTCATTCACAAGGTTGCCCTGGATCATATACCTTCCCACGGGAAGTGTAAAAGCGTTCCCGCTGACAAAAATGAAAACCGCGGATATATTCCAGAGTTCATTAACCCGGTATATTCCCGCGACGGACAGATCGTGGCGCCGGTCGAATTTTGCGGGATATATTTTTCCCTCATTGATCCTTTCAAACTGCCTTTCTGTCCGCGAAACGGTATATCCGGCCCACCCTGTGGCCCTGCCGGTATTTTTCCGGATGAATAACTCCGCACCGTAGGAGCGCCCGTCCCCGACGGCAAGGTTTTCTTCCAGGGTCATGTTTAGACTGTTGTTCACGATTCCGCGGATGAACTCGATCTGGTTCCGCGAAGTTTTGTAATAAGCCTCAACAGAGGCATCGAAATGCCCGTCGAAGCATTTCCTGAAATACCCTAGACTGATCTGTTCACCATATTGGGGTTCAATGCTGCGGGAACTCGGCAGCCAGATATCCGCGGGCAGCGAAACAGTTGCGGATGTTGCCAGGTGCACGTATTGCGCCATGTGCATAAAAGAGGCCTTGATGGAGGAAATAGCATTCACCTGGTATTTTATGGAGGCCCTGGGTTCGAGGTGCTGGAAGAAGGCGAGGGACTGTCCTA
>CBFDEE010000252.1:0-4450 GCA_965603745.1 uncultured Bacteroides sp.
TCGTGCATTGCTCCTGTTTCGCAGGCGACAGCAGCACCCTTCTCGGAATCCACCGTTTGGTTCAACCAGATCACCTACACTACGTTCCACATAAACAATGACATACAGATGCCCGCCGGCATTGCCAACCCGATACACCTACATTCATTCATCCTCCAGACGGGATTGTTCAGAAAATTCGGAACGGAATTTAACGAGAAACTGTTCGGGCACAAGTATGACCAGGGGATAGTGGTTCTCTTTGCCCCGCGTTTCATGACCGATTTTGAGAACGCAGGCGGCAAGAATTTCCAGTTCGGTGGCATGGTCCTGTACCAGAAAATATTCAGTGACAGGCTGTTTATGCGTTTCGGGGCGATGTACCACCAGGAGCTCGGAGGTCCCTACCTCGTACCGATCGTGGAAACCGACTGGATAATCAACAGCAAATGGAGCCTGACCGGGCAATGGCCGATAACAGGGAAACTGAAATACCAGGTCAATGATAACGTTTCGGCCGGGATCAGCCATTTCGGGCTCATAACCTCATACAAACTGGGGCACCCGGATTATGAAGGGGACTACATCGAGCGGACCAGTATTGACCTGTCACTCTTCGGAAGGATCAGGCTTGCGGGTAATTTCCATATGGAAGGCAGGTTCGGGTATGCACTTGGAAGAGAGTATAAGCAATATTCGGCCGACCAGACTGTCCCCTTCAGGATCACCATTATTAAATTCGGTGACGATCGGGTAGAAAAGAACACCCTCTTTGACCCCGGTTTGGTTATAAACCTGAGAATTGTCTACGATCTGCCTTTATAGCGGATAAAAGGGTTTACAGGTCAGTACCTGATCCCGACCACGACAACGTCGTCCACCTGGTCCAGGTCCCCCTTCCAGTCATGGAATGCCTTTTCGAGGAGTTCCTTTTGCGTTTCCAGGTCATTGCCCTGCATACCCATCAATAATTCCTGGAAAGGCCTGTATTTGTATTTCTTGCCTTTCGGTCCGCCGAACTGGTCCGGGAACCCGTCGGAAAACAGGTAGATCGTATTTCCTTTATTGAGATCAACCGAATGGGTGGTGAAATCGTCCAGCTTCCTGTGTATGGCCACGGGCATCCGGTCCGCCTTCAGTTCCGTAACCTCCTCTCCACGGAAAAGCCAGGCTGAATTATGGGCACCTGCGAAGCTGAGTCTGCTCCCTGTTATATCAATAGAGCAGAGGGCCATATCCATCCCGTCCTTTGTCTCGGCTTCCGGATCCTGCTGTTTCAGGGCTGCAATTACGGACTTCCTGAGCCGGCCCAGTATCTGTCCCGGGTCCCTGACATTGTCCTTGTCAACGATCTCATCCAGGAAAGAAATGCCCAGCATGCTCATGAATGCACCGGGGACACCATGTCCCGTACAGTCAGCCGCAACCACGATAAGTTCGGAATTTTTTCTCTTCACCCAGTAGAAATCACCGCTGACGATGTCCCTGGGCTTGAACAGTATAAATGAATCACTCACATTCTCCTTCAGTAATTCATACGAGGGCAGCAGGGCATCCTGGATCCTCTTTGCATACTTGATGCTGTCCGTGATATCCCTGTTCTTCAGTTCAATAATGTCTTTCTGTAACCTGATTTCTTCTGTCCTTTCGACCACTTTCATTTCAAGTTCCCTGTTTTTTATTCGCAGCTGCCGCTCCCTGTATTTTACCCAGGATACAATACTCAGTCCCACTAAAATCAATGCCATCGCAATGAACCATGGCGTTCTCCAGAACGGGGGTTTTATGATGAAATCGTATGAAAGAGGTTCTTTGCTCCAGAGCCCGTCTGCATTTCCGGCGATTATATGGAAAGTATATTTTCCGGGCTTTAATCCCTGGAAAACCACTTCGGTCCGGTCCGAGGCAGGGGACCAGTTCGCACCCAGTCCCTCGAGCATATAACGGTACCGGACTTTCGAAGGATTGCTTTGTGAGATCCCGGATATGGAAAATGTGATATGGTTATCCCCATGCCTGAGTTTAATTGTCGCCGGAATATTAAACCATGCAACATCTGCCAGGCCGAGGGCGGACCAGTCGGTTTCCTCGAACCAGATCTTAAGGTCCGTAATATGCAGCCTGGGGGACTGCACATTGTGTTTCTCCAGTTCCGGGGCATAGCGGGTGAGGCCATTGACCGTACCGAACCAGAGATGCTGTTCCCGGTCCCTGAACAGGGCATTCAGGTTGTTTTCCCCGGTAGCAAACCCGTCCGTTTCATTATAATTGCGGACGCTGATGACACTGTGGAATTCATTCAGCGTGATCCTGTCAAATCCCTTGTCCGTGCCGGCGACCAGGACAGAGTCATTCAGGAAAACCAGTGAAAAGATATTCCCTGAACTCAGGGTTCCCTCCTCCATAACTGACCGTATCGGCATGCTATCTGAATGAGATTGATCAAATATAAAAATACCCCCGCCGAAGGTTCCTATCCAGATATTTCCCCCGGCATCTTCCACGAGGCTATGGATGCGTTTATTTAAAAGTCCCTCCTGCTCATCATATCGGTGCATAAGCCTGGTACTTCTTTCAAATCTTGAAAGTCCTTCAAGTGTGCCGAACCAGATATCACCGTGTTTATCTTCCAGTATGGCCTGTACCTCGCTGCCGCTCAGCTGTGACTGGTCGAAATTCAGGAATCCCCTTTCATTCAGGTTGCTGACCCCGCCTTTCGTACCGCACCAAAGATCTCCGTTTGAATCGACAAGCAGGCAATTCACGAAATCATTAACGAGTCCGTTATGCCTGGAATAATTCCTTATGGTCCCGCCCTCGATCTTTCCAATACCGGATTGGGCATAGGAGAACCAGACGGCCCCGTCCATACCGGCGCATACAGCAGTAATATAATCGCTTAACAGTCCATCGGATTCCGTATACTGCTTAAAATCCGGAATCCCGCCGCTGCAGTCCATCCTTACCAGTCCGCCTCCATAGGTTGCCAGCCAGTATATGCCCTTCTCATCCTGTGTGATGGAACTCACATTGGATTCCGGCAATCCTTCCGCCTGTCCAAAATGGCTGAACTGGGGACCGCTAAACCGACACAGGCCATTTCCGTTGGTACCGATCCAGATATTTTTTTCCTCGTCTTCAAACAGGCACTGAACCTGGTTGGTAGGCAAACCCGCATTTTCGGTGTAGTATGTAAACCCTCCCGCCGAATACTGGTTTACTCCTCCCTCATTGCTTGCGAGCCAGATCCCGCCTTTGCTGTCGGCCAGAACGTCCCATATCTGGTTGTCATTCAGTCCAAGGTCCGTATTGAACAGCTCCAGCTCATCAAATCCCTCTTCTGCAGGTTTCAGTTTAAATGCGCCGGAATTCAGGCTCCCGAACCAGAGAAATCCTTCCTGGTCTTCAGCGATGGAGGTTATCTGGCTTCCCGGGATATGGATATACTGCCTGAATTGCCCGACCCGGAAAGTATCTTCGGTGAAAGTGATCAGGCTGATTCCGCCCCAGGATGCCAGCCAGATCCTCTGGAAGGAATCCTCATGTATATCGAAAACCAGGTCGGTGATCAGTCCCTCTTCAACAGTAAAGCGCTCAATATGCTGCGAGTCACTTCCATACCCGCTTATCCTGAAGGCCCCCTTGTTAGTCCCCGCCCAGATGTTATTCATGTTGTCTTCAACAAGGCTCAGGACAACCATGCCTGAAAAAGCGGATGAATCCGGCAGGCGGAAATCCCTGCCGTCGTATACTATTATTCCGTTGTTCGTCCCGATCCAGAGGTTCCCGTTCCGGTCCTCGAGGAGACTTCGGATATTATTCCCCGGTAAGCCCTCCGATTTGGTAAAGGTTTTAAAATTTGTACCGTCGAAACGGCTTAATCCTCCCCCGTCCGTACCAAGCCATAAATACCCGCGCGAATCCTGCTCTATACAGTAGACCGTAGATTGAGCCAGTCCGTCCGAAATGGTATAAGCCTCAAAACTGTAATGCTGGGAGGATACAAAGCCGGCCGACAGAATAAACAGGAATGGCAGTATGATTTTTCGCATGTAGTTCAGTTGAATAAGATAAGCCTGCCTGGTACCGGTGCCCGGGAACCGGATGGATCAGTTCCTGATGAATATAAACTGCCCCCCTTCGTCCCCTGTATTTTTTATGGGTGCGAACCTGGGGCGCTGGTCGGAATTATTTGTTACCGGGATCTTAATATCATTGTACAACTCGGTGGCGTCAAAATATTTTTTCTTATTCGAGGTCAGGGCCTTCAGCATGTAGTAAGTGAATATGGAATGGCCGTCTTTCCCGCCATCCATGACCGGTTCAATTCCACCGGATGTGAGGGCTTTGCGGGACAGAAGGCTGTTCACTTCCCGGTAATACCGGTCCGATTCCTCGAATTCAATCGCGATCACGTCCCCCCTGAAAATATCCCCGCTGAAGCAGGCATCAGAGACCAGGAGGGTGTGCT
>CBFDEE010000253.1:0-4445 GCA_965603745.1 uncultured Bacteroides sp.
GTATTACGACGATATAAAAATATTCGTCCGGAAGAAATACTGAGCATCATCTGCACCGGGATTTAAAGCGGAAAGGCCCTGATATTTTTGCCAGGTGTCGGATACCGGTGATCTTCGTACTTACCAGTCTACTCGTATCGAAGGGATTCAGCGGGATTCCGGACGGATGTGCGCCAGGCCTGGTATCCAACGGTCAGGATTGCCAGCAGGCACATGAACATGCCAACCAGCAGGAATATCCAGATACTCAGATCCATTCGGTAGGCAAATACATTCAGGAATTGTTTCATGAGCAGCCATCCAAGGGGCCATGCAATGACAGCAGCCAGAATGATAACCTTGAGGTATTCCCTGGAAAAGATACCGATAATATGGCCGGATCCGGCACCCATCACTTTTCTTATCCCCATCTCCTTGGTTTTCCTTTCCGCCATGAAAGTCGAGAGTCCGTACAATCCCAGGCCGGAGATCAGGATTGCCAGAATCGTGAAATACCACATCAAACGTTCTGCAGCGTAAATGGTTCGTTCCTGCGGCAACTGGTAATCCTCCACGAAATTGTATTCAATGGGAAAATCCGGAAAAATCCCCGTCCACACAGTCTCAACCTGTTGGAGGATGCGGTCCCGTTCTTCATCCTCACCTGTGTTTAGCCGGACCAGCAGGTAATCGTTCCCTTCAGGATGCAGGGTGAAAATAAGCGGGGAGATCTTCATGAGAAGAGGGACGTGGTGGAAATCTTTCATAACGCCTATGATTGAATAGTATTCACCCCGGTAATAGAATTTCTTCCCGACAGCCTCATCCCACTCCATGTCCCTTGCCGCTGTTTCATTGATGATAACTGCATTCACAGAGTCAGATGCAAATTCATCAGAATAAAACCTGCCCTGTACCATATCAATTCCCATTGCTTCCGTGTAATCGTAATCCACTGCAGCCTCGGCCAGGTACCGCGATTCCTCATCACTGTTCCCCCAGACCTGGTAATACCCCCCGGCAATCAATTGAGGCAGGTGAGAGGTATTGGTGATCCCGGAGATGCCAGGGATGGAGCGCAGGTCTGTTTTAAGGACGCCAGATTTATCCTTTGTCTCGTCCCTTAACCGAAGGTATAGCAGGTCCTTCGTCTCGAATCCCAGATCCGTATGGTTCATATAGAAAAACTGCCGGTTCACTACGATCACGGTGATCAGGAAAATGGTGGCAAATACGAACTGGGAGGTGACCAGGACCAGCCGGATCAGGGAACGTCCCGATCCTGAGGTACCCTGTTGCTGTATAATCTTCACGGGAATCCTGGAGGCCAGCAGGAAGGAAGGGTATGACCCGGCGGTAAAACTGGTAAGAAGCCAGATGAAGAACAGGATGGCGATCCATGTGGGATGAAGGTAATTCAGGCTTATCTCTTTCCCGGTCAGGTTATTAAGCACTGGCAGGAAAAGGGTGGCCATGATCAGTGCGAAATTTAGCGAAATCAGTGCATAGAGAAAACTTTCCCCCATGAACTGCCGGAAAAGATTTGTCCGGCTTGCCCCAAAAACCTTGCGGACCCCTACTTCCCTGATCCGGACGGTTGCCTTTGCAGTTGAGAGGTTCATGAAGTTGATGCAGGCGATCAGCAGGATCAGTATCCCGATAAGCAGGAATATATAGATCAGCAGGTCACCCCCTACCAGGCTGAACCGGCTGGTTTGTGGAAGCGGGACCAGGAAGGTTTCTCCCCGGATATCATTTTCAAAACTGAAGCGCTCGCTTACTTTTGATCTTACATCTTCATGGTTTGCACGTTCCCCGAGCATTACATAAGTGTGAAACCTGCAGTTCGAGTAGAGATTGCCCGTTTCTTCAATGTCGATCCCAAGTTCCCGGTTCAGTTCAAATGGGACCAGGAAATCGAACGGGCGATGCGTATTCAAGGGGATATCCCGGATCACTGCCGTGACGGTTAGCTCCAGGCGGTCATTGATACGGATAGCCTTTCCAACCGGATCCTGATCCCTAAAATATTTCTCTGCCATACGTTCAGTTAAGACGATCGAATACAGGCTGCTGAGTGCATTTTCCGGACTCCCCTTAATAAAAGGATAGGTAAACATCGAAAAAACCTCGGGATCCGCTCCGAATCCCCTGTCCTCAATAAAAACATTATCCCCGGCCATTACGGCAATCTCTCCCAGGGGACTCATACGTGCCATCATCGTGATTTCCGGGATTTCATCGAGCATGGCCCTTCCGATTTCCGGGGAGGTCGTTGGCTGGAAATTGAAAGAGCTCCTTACATCTAATACCCTGAGGTACGCATGGTAAATCCGGTCATGATTTTTATGGAACTTATCATAGCTCAGCTCATCCTGTATCCAGAGCAGGATAATGATGGTAAATGCCATACCCAGGGATAATCCCAGGATATTGATAATCGAGAAAGCTTTATCCTTAAGCAGATGGCGTATCGCAATGACAAGATAATTCCTGAACATGAACAGTAAATTTAATGTTATTTAATGTATATCCAAGATTCATGCCATATTTGCATAAGTATCAGAATAACAGAGATATATGGGATTTATGCTATTCCTTTTTAAAGTTAATCATGTTCCAATATCATACATTAACTGTAACAAAATCATACAATTTTTTTGTGAATTCTCTTTTTTCGAATAGATTTGCATAAAGGGTATGCTTATGATTGAGAAGGCCGACGGATGTTTGTTGATCGTGGACGACAATCCCGAAGTCATACGTTCACTTCGCCTTTTTCTTAAAGGCAGGTTCAGGCAGGTCCTGACCGCGGAGGATCCCGGCCTTCTTCCGGGGATCCTCAGGGATTCATTCCCCGATGTCATCCTGCTGGACATGAACTTTACCGCCGGGGAGAGCAGTGGTAAAGAGGGGCTGAAATGGCTTACAAAGATCCTTGCCGTCGATGCTGAGGCTTCCGTGGTTTTCATTACGGCCTATGGGGGTATTGACCTGGCGGTAGAAGCCATTCGGGAGGGTGCTGTGGATTTTGTCCTGAAACCCTGGGACAACCAGAAATTATTGTCTACCCTTCTGACGGCAATGGCGCTTCGCAAATCCAGGCAGAAGATACGGGATTTGTCGATGAAACAGGCCGCCCTGAGTTCGGACCTGGACCGTGAATTTCACTACCAGCGAGGGGATTCCCCGTCTATGCAGGCACTTGGTACGGCGATCAGCAAGGTGGCCAGGACCGATGCAAACGTCCTGATAACGGGTGAAAACGGGACCGGAAAAGAGCTGGCTGCAAGAGAGTTGCACCGTAAGTCTTCCCGCTCATCCGAGGTATTCCTGTCCATCGACCTTTCAGCCATACCTGAAACCCTTTTTGAGAGTGAGTTATTCGGGCATTTGAAGGGTGCATTCACGGATGCCAGGGAGGACCGTACCGGAAAAATCAGGGCTGCTTCGGGGGGGACACTTTTTCTCGATGAGATCGGCAACCTGTCCCTTCCCATGCAATCCAAGCTCCTGGCGGTGCTCCAGAACAGGGAGGTCGTACCTGTAGGTTCAGCCGTACCTGTCCCCATTGACATCCGCCTGGTCTGTGCCACAAACAAGAACCTTGAGCAGATGATGAGAGATGACCTTTTCCGAACGGATCTTTATTACCGGATCAACACCATAAGGCTGGAGATACCCCCGCTGCGTGACCGGGGGGAGGACATAACCGGGCTCGCAATGTATTTCCTGCAAATGTATACCAGGAAGTATGAGAAGCCGGGACTGAAATTCACAAACTCCTCGCTTGCTCTGATCCATGATTATGACTGGCCCGGCAACGTAAGGGAATTGAGGCATTCCATAGAGAAAGCAGTAATCCTGTGCGATACGGATATCGTTGATCCGGATCTTATGGGGCTTCACCGGCGGGATTTACTGGATCCGGGCAATCAGGGGAACCGCTCCATGGAGGATTATGAACGGGAGATCATTGCCAGGGTACTGAAAAAGCATTCGGGCAATATTTCACAGACTGCCGATGAATTGAAGCTGAGCCGACAGACCCTGTACCGTAAGATCCAGAAGTACGGGATCTAGTAATTAAAACTGAAATACGTAAGGGCTATGGTATATAAAAGATTACTGATAAATATAAGCATACGGATCATCCTTCTTTCCCTTACCCTTTTGGCCATTGTCTATTTCTGGATGGGGAACAGGGATCCGCTGATCCTTCTTAACCTGCTGCTGATTTTCATATTCCAGGTTTACCTGTTCATTCGGTCACAGAACCAGGTTAACGGGAAGCTCAGGGCCTTTTTCGAAGCGTTCAGGTTCGATGACCTTGCATTTACGGCTGTTGACGGTTTCAGGGACAGATCATTTCGCGATTTATACGCTTCTATGACCGGCATTCTGGAAAAGGCCCGGGAGATGAGCCTTGAAAACCTAAGGCAGAAGCAGTATTTCCAGAGCGTGAC
>CBFDEE010000254.1:0-4419 GCA_965603745.1 uncultured Bacteroides sp.
CGAAAAAACCCATATGCACGACCACCCGGCGGTACTCGGGGCATACGGCGCCCTGCCCGGGAACCCGCTGATCGATACGGCCATTATGCGTAAAACCTTCGATTTTGTGTGGGACAACTGGCAATGGGAAGATACCTGGGGCTGGGATTTCCCGCTGACTGCCATGACGGCGGTGAGGCTGGGAGAGCCGGAAAAAGCCATCGAGTCTCTCTTCATGCAGCCACGCACCAACACTTATCTGGGCAACGGGCATAATTACCAGGACGAAAGACTGAGGTTGTATCTTCCGGGGAACGGGGGACTCCTGGCCGCTGTTGCCATGATGTGTGCGGGTTATGACGGCTGTACCACCCCGGAGCCGGGAATCCCGAAAGACGGTTCCTGGAATGTCAGGTGGGAAGGCCTTGTACCAATGCCATGATGCTCACTATAATTTTCTGCAGGGGTAACCCGTTGATATCATATCCGTATACATAATCCTGAACAAACCTGTTAAGCTATGAAAGCCTTAAAAACACCTGATATAATTCCCCTGGCACTCGCCTTCCTGTTATGTACGGCTGCCGTTCCGCTATCCGGCCAGAGCAGCATGCCGGAAGTCCTGGATACGGGAACCGTCCGTGAACAGTTCTTTTACCTCCAGGAAAGGACCAGGATCTATAATAATTTCAGGGCCATCCGGGAAGATATGTTCCAGAAAATAAAATCCAATTCCACCGATTCCCTTGCCGCTGCTAAAAACAATATCCTCCGGCTCGAGGAACAGATCAGTGAACGCGATGCCCGGATTGAAACCCAGCAGGCGGACCTTCAGGATACAAACAACAGGCTTGAAGAGGCTATTAAGAACAGGAACAGGTTTTCATTTCTCGGGATTCCCATGCAGAAGACCCTGTACAATTCCATCTTATGGATAATAATCGCTTCGCTGGCTTTTCTGTGCAGTGTGCTTTTTATGTCCGCCAGGCGAAACCTTACCGTTTCCATACGCAACCGCAAGGATCTCGAAGAAATTAAGGAAGAATTTGAAGTTTACCGCAAGCAGTCCCGCGAAAGACATGAACAGCTTGTGGTCAAGCATCACAACGAAATGCGGAAACTGAAGGGAAAATAAACCAGGTCTTTTATGGGCTGTCGGTAATCCGGAACCAGTCCACATCCACCCAGGCTTCTCCTTCCTCCATGTTCGGATTAATGCAGAACAAACCGACCTTGGCACCGATCCAGCGGCCTTTCCTTGCCCTGAACTCCTTTCCCAGGAGCTGATAGTTTTTATTATCCATGCTGTAACTGAACTGGCAGATACCATTGCCTTTCACACTAACCCTCAGGTAACAGGCCCCCTCATCAATTCCCGCAGCTTCCATCAGCCGGGTTCCGTCCCCGCACTGGTCAAAACTGCCTTCGTACATGCCAAGCCGGGGACCTTCCTCATCATCCGTGAGTGACAGGTATGCCCATTCATCACCCATAATTACGAGTCCGCAGTGCTCCCTTGGTTTTCCCTTTTTAAAATCCAGGCAGGCAGTAGCTGTAAATGCAGGCATCGGGAATTTCTGCAGCAGAAGATTAGGGATAAACCAGAAGTTCCCGTTCTGTGTAATGTTCTGTACCGGGTAAAGCCTTATCTTACCGGGACTGGCCTCCAGTGAATACCATTCATCCATTGGATTTGCATGCCATTGCCACTGAAGTCCCAGGTCCCCTTTTTCGAATTCATCCGAAGTCTGCGGCATCCTGACCCCGGAATTTTTTCCTGCATCCGGTTTATGGTATCCCGGCACAGGCTCCCCTATCCCGTCGCCGTTTATATCGGCACCCATCAAAGGCCAGCCATCTTTCCATTGGACAGGCTGAAGATGGACGATCCTCCCGTAGAAACCCCTGTCCTGGAAGTGTACAAACCATGACTCGCCCGATTCCAGTTCCACCAGTCCTCCCTGGTGCGGACCATTTATGCCGGTACTGCCCTGGTGAAGGACATTTTTTACCTCATACGGCCCGTAGATATTCTTTGAGCGGAGAACTGCCTGCCAGCCGGTGGGCACTCCCCCTGCAGGGGCAAGTATATAATAGTACCCGTCCCGCTTCAGGAATTTTGGTCCCTCGATGGTAGGCTGAAGTTCGTCTCTGTAGACGCTTCTGCCGTTATCCAGGATCCGGGTCCCGTCAGGACTCATCCGGTGGATAAAAAGTTCATTCCCGCATAATTTGCTGCGCACCAGGTAGGCGTTCCCGTCATTATCCCACAGCGGACAAGGGTCTTCCCACATGGCAGTCTTTACAACATGGTGCAATTCCCATTCCCCGTAAGGATCCTCTGTGCGAGCCATGAATAGCCCGTCGCGGGGTGTGCAGAAGTAAACATAAAACCACCCCCCGTGGTAGCGGATTGAGGGGGCCCAGGAACCTTCTCCGTGCACGGGCCTGTTATATTTCTCAAGCGGCAAGCGCTGGTATACATGATTGATGATCTCCCAGTTCACCAGATCTTTAGAATGAAGTACCGGGATTCCCGGCATGCATGTAAAACTGGAAGAAACCAGGAAGAAATCATCCCCGTGCCGGATAACATCCGGGTCCGAATAGTCGGCAAAAATGACCGGGTTCTTATACATACCGTTCCCGAGATCCGGGGACCACGACTGTGAAATGAGCGGGATAAAAAACAGATGTGCGAGCAAAAGAAAAACCGTTTTTTTCATTTTTATAAGCAGTATTGTTTAGATTTAACGAAAGATACGAAAAACTGTATGGAGCAAATCCTGAAACTTTCCGTTCATTTTAAAACATCCGTCCAGGAGACAGGCAGGGGATCCAAGGGAAGAAAAAGAACAGGAGTCCTGCCGCAGGCTGGGTAAGAGACTGGCTGAATGGATTGCTGTTTATTCCGAAGGACGGAGGGATCTCCACCCGCTTAATAACCTCTATAAAAGAAATCCCTGATATGAAAATAGCCATCACCGGAGCCAGCGGCCATATAGGGGCCAACCTGTGCAGGACACTCCTGGGGCATGATCACCGGATAAAGGTTCTTGTGAACCAGTATGCCGATAGTCTTCCTGCAGAAGAACTTGAACATATCCCTGGAAACCTGCTGGATCCAGGTTCCCTTTCAGATCTTGCCTCGGGATCCGAGATCCTTATCCATCTTGCTGCCGGCATTTCTATAAACGGCAGCCGGAAGATACTGGACACTAACGTCGAGGGAACTCGGAATGTAATCCGGGCATCCCGGGACGCCGGGGTAAAACGCCTGATCCATTTCAGTTCTATCCATGCCCTGGTTCATGAACCCCGCGACGAGGCCCTGGACGAAACACGTTCCCTCACGCTGAACGACAAAATTATTTATAACCGCTCCAAGGCCATGGCCGAACAGCTGGTCCGTGATGCGGTGGAGGATGGTCTCGACGCCGTTGTTATCAATCCCACTTCGGTCATGGGCCCTAACGATTTCAAACCTTCACTGTTAGGACAGGCAATCCTGCAGATGTGCCAGGGTAAGATCCCTGCCCTCATTCCGGGTGGTTATGACTGGGTGGATGTAAGGGACGTAGTTGATGGTACACTAAACGCAATCGAAAAAGGACGAAGGGGGGAGAGTTATCTCCTCTCGGGACACTATGTCAGTCTTAAGGTTTTTTATGATCTGCTGCTGGAGATTAGGGGGAGCGGTAAAAAACTCCCGCTTATCCCGTTCTGGCTGGCCCACCTGGGTGTCCCCTTTCTTAAAGCCTGGGCCCGGGTTACTGGCAGCAGTCCCCTGTACACAAGAGAATCGGTTGATATCCTTAAAACGGCCCACACCGGGATCAGCAACGGTAAAGCAAGGAAAGAACTGTCTTACCATCCCAGGCCCTTTGAAGAAACCCTCAGGGATACCATTAACTGGTTCGGGGAGAACCACTACCTTTAGTCCCCGATGAGCAACGAGCATTATTACCTTTTTATCCGGATCTGGATTGCGATTGGAATTGTCATGTTCCCGGTTCTTTTGAGTTTTACAGCACCTTACGGAAGGCATTCCAGAAGGGACTGGGGACCCATGATCCCCAACCGGCTGGGATGGATTCTGATGGAACTGCCATCCCTGATCATGTTCATTTCATTTTTCCTCCTGGGTCCGAACCGGATCAGTGTTCCCCTTGCAATATTCTTTATTCTTTACGCAGGTCATTATACAAACCGTTCTATAATATTTCCGCTCCGAACCCGTACAAGCAGTAAGCTGATGCCTCTTCTAATTGCAGTGTTGGCTGTACTTTTCAACCTTGTGAACGGGTTTATCAACGGATATTATTTTGGAACGGTTTCCTCCGGTTATTCCAACGAATGGCTTTACGATATGCGCTTCATCTCCGGAGGCGCCTTGTTTATTACCGGCATGGCCATAAACATAAGGTACGATAATCACCT
>CBFDEE010000255.1:0-4374 GCA_965603745.1 uncultured Bacteroides sp.
TTCCTCAAGCAGGAGGTAACTCATGAATGTATGGTTGAACCATGATTTTGCAGTTGCGTAATCCCCGTATGTGGACAATGAATACATCACATCGAAATAAAAATGTGATTGTTTCGGCTGATCGGCCACCACACCTGTGATCTCAAACTCCCTGTCCCTGTCGGACAGCTTTAACACCTTGCCCAGAGCATCTTTCTCCCCGAAGTATTTCCTGGCTGTGGATTCGGTAATTACCATTGTCCTGGGCCTGCTCAGGGCGGTTTTAGGGTCTCCATGCAGAAATGGAATGGTGAAAATATCAAATACCGTGGAATCAGCAACGACTACAAACTTTTCAGGGAACATGCTCTCCCCGTACTCGAAAATATGCTCGCTATACCAGAGTGCCATCCTGACATAGCTTTCTATCTCCGGATAATCTTCTTTCATCGCCTGAGCCATCGGCGGCGTTGTCCACCCAGACTTGTAATCATTTCCTTCCCATCTTCCCTCCCGGCAGACCAGGAATATCCGGTCAGATTTCTCATGATGCCTGTCATACCTCATTTCATCGTATACATACAGGAAGATCAGTACGGCACAGGCAATCCCCATGGCAAGACCGACGATATTAATGAGTGTGAAACCCTTGTTCCGGTAGAAAAAACGGACGGCGATTCTGAAATAATTTCCAAGCATTATGGTAAAGTTTGCAAAACCTGCACGAAATATTGTGCCATGAATCTAATTTGCTGGTAATGAAGGCTTTATTTTACGAAGGTGTGGAACTGTGTAAAAAAATATTACATTTACTGTAAATAATCTTTACAGACTAATGCCCTCACAGGGAAAGCTTCTTATTGTCGATGACGACCGGGATGTTCTGAACTCACTGAAACTGTTCTTAAAATATGAGTTTGAAACGGTTGAAACATGCAGTAACCCGAATCTGATACCAGCTCTGCTGGAAAAACAGTCCTTTGATGTGGTATTGCTCGACATGAATTTTACGGCGGGGATAAATACAGGCAATGAAGGGATTTTTTGGTTAAACGAAATCAAGAAATTACCCGAACCCCCGGTAGTGGTCCCAATTACTGCGTACGGGGAAGTGGATGTGGCGGTAAGGGCCATACAGGAAGGCGCGGCCGATTTCGTAGTAAAGCCGTGGGATAATGATAAACTGGCATCCACACTCAAGGCAGCATTACAATTAAAGCTCTCCAGGCTTGAAATCGGACAGCTTAAAAAAAGACAGAGCCAGATGTGTCGCGATCTGCTACCGCAGCCTGCGATATACCAGAGTTCTTCCAAGGCAATGGCCAGGGTATATTCGATGATTGATAAAATAGCTGCAACAGAGGCCAATATCCTGCTGACTGGCGAAAACGGGACAGGGAAGGAAGTGGCTGCAAGAGAAATCCACAGGCTTTCCGGAAGAAAAGAGGGACCCTTTGTTGCCGTTGACCTCGGAGCGCTTAATGAAAACATATTCGAAAGCGAATTATTCGGTCATGTTCGGGGGGCGTTTACAGATGCCAGGAAAGACCGGATGGGGAGGTTTGAGATGGCTGACGGGGGAACACTTTTCCTGGATGAGATCAGCAATGTCCCTCTCTACCTTCAGACAAAGCTATTGTCTGCAATACAACAGAAGGAAGTCTCGCGCCTGGGCTCCAATGAGAAAATGAGTATAAATGCACGGATCATTGCAGCTACCAACAAGGACCTTTTAAAAATGGCTGAGGATAACCTGTTTAGGGAGGACCTGCTCTACCGTATTAATACCGTAGAGGTGCAAATACCTCCTCTAAGGGAACGGGGGAATGATATATTCCAATTGGCAAATAAGTTTCTCGATGATTTTGCCGGGAAATATGGCAAGACCGGGATGCAAATTGATTCGAACGCCATGGAAAAGCTTGGTAATTATTACTGGCCGGGAAATGTACGTGAGTTGAAACATACCATTGAAAAAGCAGTAATACTGGGGGACGGTCATATTTTAAGGGAAGGAGATTTCCCTCTGGAATCCAGAATGGCGGTAAAAAGCAAGGAAGGAGAATTTCTGAACCTTGAAGAACTGGAAAAAAATGCCATCTCCATGGCTCTGCAAAAGTTTGTGGGAAATATCAGCCTTGTAGCCGATAAACTTGGAATTTCACGGCCGACATTATATAAAAAGATGGATAAATACGGACTCAGACCATGATCCTGAAACGGTTTTACATAGTCATAATTGCAAGGATCCTGGGCATTGTGCTGTCCGCGATTCTTTTTGCACTGGCCCTTGTCCACCTGAATCATTTCTTCACCATACTCATTGCGGGTGTCCTGATTGTACTGCAAATGATCTGGCTGATCATCTACATTAACAGTGTCAATGCCACACTTGAGAAGTTTTTCCTCGCCATCAAGAATGATGACAGCAGTATTTCCTATACTCAATCAGGCCGGACGAATGTTTACAGGAACCTTAAGACATTGCTGGATGAAGTAATGCTTGCCATAAGCAGGGTAAAGATCGAAAAGGAACACCAGTTCCAGTATCTGCAATATGTAATGGAACATGTCGATACAGGCCTGCTTGCCTACGATGCAGGAGGTAAGATCGAGTTATTTAACCGTTCGGCCAAGAAACTCTTTAATGATTTTCGTCCAGCGTCACTGAAGCAGTTAAGCAGGGCAAGGCCCGGCATCGAGATGGAACTGAAAGAACTTCCACCGGGCCAGCAAAAATTGCTAACGGTAAAAGCCGGTGCAGATGTGCTGCAACTTGCTGTCCGGAAAAGCAGGTTCAAACTGGATGACAGGGAAGTAAATCTCGTCTCGTTCCAGGACATTCACCTGGAGCTTGATCAGAAGGAGCTAGCTTCCTGGAGAAAACTAATCAGGGTTCTCCGCCACGAGATTATGAATACCGTTTCTCCCATTGCTTCACTCGCCACAACCCTTTCCAGGATATTAGCTTCCCGCAAAGATGCCGGGGAGCGGGTCAGACTGACTGAGCAAAACCTGCTGGATACGGTTGAAGGGCTCGATATTATCCGGACACGAAGCAGGGGATTGCTTGATTTCGTTGAGCAGTACAGGAAGCTCACCAAGTTGCCGAATCCCGAATTTGAGAACATTGCGGTCGCAACATTGTTGCAGGATACGGCAGTACTTTCCGGCAGCGGTTCAGGTGCCGTGAGGATCATCGTTGATTGTCCCGAGGAACTGAAGATCAGGGCAGACCGGAAAATGATCGAACAGGCACTGATCAACCTGGTTAAGAATGCGGCAGAATCAACCTCAGCATCACCGGACCCGGTAATAGAGATGATTGCAATGAAAAGTAAAGAAGAAGGGGTATCCCTACAGGTAAAGGACAATGGGCCGGGAATACCGGATGACATCCTGCCTAATATATTTGTGCCATTTTATTCCACAAAGGAATCCGGCAGCGGAATCGGCCTGAGCCTTTCACGCCAGATAATGGATCTTCACGGGGGAAAACTAACAGTACATTCGGTTCCGGGGAAGGAGACCGTATTCAGCATGATCTTCCATAAATCCATAACTTAGGCTCCTTAATTTTTCAGTATTCAGTACAATGGATAAAGCAAGGCAAGAACAGTTTAAGCAGGAACTCAGACAGTCGGTCAGAGGGGATGTTACATTCGACGATTATACCCGGGGAGTTTACGCGACGGATGCCAGTATTTACCAGTTCATGCCTGTAGCCGTTGTTGTGCCGATTGATGAGGAGGATGTAATTCGGGCAGTGGAGCTTTCTTTAAAATTTAATGTAAGCATTGTTCCCAGGGGAAGCGGTACCAGCCTGGGGGGGCAGGCTGCCGGAGCCTCCATGCATATAGATTTCTCAAAATACATGAACCGGGTTCTGGAAGTGAATGTTGGAGAGCGTTGGGTCAGGGTACAGCCGGGAGTAGTGCTTGATGAACTGAACGGGTTTCTGAAACGGTACGGCCTTCATTTTGCACCCGATCCTGCAACCGGTAACCGGGCGACCATTGGAGGGATGATAGGTAACAATTCTTCCGGATCCAGGAGTATAATCTACGGGATCACACGTGACCACGTCCTGGAAACAAAAACGCTCCTTTCCGACGGCTCTGTATTGAAGTTCAGGGATACCACTGTGGAAGAACACCTGAGGGAACTTGAAAAAACAAATGGCAGGGAATACAAACTGATCCGTGATTTCAGGAAGATAATCGATAAAAACCATGACGATATCCTGGAAGCCTATCCGAAGGTAATGCGCAGGGTCCAGGGCTATAACCTTGATTCCTTCACCGGAAAGGATAACTGGAATCTATCCCACCTTATGACGGGATCTGAAGGTACTCTGGGATTAGTCCTTGAAGCCAGGCTGAACCTTGAGCCCCT
>CBFDEE010000256.1:0-4311 GCA_965603745.1 uncultured Bacteroides sp.
CCCGGCTGGAAGCAGCGATCCGAAAATCTGCAGCCAGCCGGGAAGAACTGGCTGATGTAGTGGAGTATATCCTGGAGTTTGCCAATTCAATGCTTCAGAATATCAATGGTGGAGTCATTGCCGGCGTCGGCATGGTCCTGCTGCTATGGTCGGTGATGAAAGTGTTCGGCAACATTGAGAATTCTTTCAATGTGGTCTGGCAGATACGTAAAGCCAGGCCCTTCGCTCGGAAGTTTGCCGATTACCTGTCCATGATGCTGATAGCGCCCATCCTGTTTTTCCTGAGCAGTACCATAACCGGCTTCATCAGCAGTATGGCATCCAACAGTGACTCGGTCCTGTTCGAATACCTTGGCCCACTCTTGCTCTTCCTGGTAAAGCTTATCCCGTATTTTCTGATCTTCCTGCTGTTTACCCTGCTTTACGTGGTGATGCCGAACACCAAGGTCCGTTTTAAATATGGATTCTATGCCGGCATCATAGCGGGGATCATATTCCAGGTCACGCAGAATCTGTATTTCTATTTCCAGGGCGAGGCCGGAAGGCTGAATGCAATTTATGGAAGTTTTGTGGCTGTTCCCCTTTTTCTGATCATGATGCAGCTTTCCTGGCTCATTGTTCTTCTCGGAGCCGAGATCTCCTTTGCTTATCAAAACATAGAGAAATATGAGTTTGAGGCCGAATCCCTTCATATCTCCCCCTATAACAGGAGGATGCTGACCTTCCTGATAATGTATACCATCATCAAGAACTTTGAGAAAGGCGGGCAGCCAAGGACATCATATGAGATCAGCCAGGAACTGGGCATTCCGGTACGGCTTGCGCGTGAGATCATTTTCGATCTGCAGGACAGCCACCTTCTGCTTGAAGCCTCTTCTGAGAGCCCGAAGGACAGTGCCTATGTTCCTGCAATAGATATCAGCAAGATCACGGTGGCATATCTCATTGAACAGATGGATATGAGGGGTGATGACCGGCTCATGGCAGAAGAGAGTCCCCAGTTAACCACCTTCTCAGAGATACAAAAAGGCCTTTTTGAGGCGATTCGCAAGAGCCCCACAAACCAGCTCCTGAAGGATATTTAACGGGACCCTTGCAGAGTGATTGCCTGCGGATGCTGCTTACTATCTGTATTTTTTTTCAATGACATATTTGAAACTTTAAACAATTCTTGTTAATATTGCATCAATCTGTCAGAAAATGAACTATACAACTGCATATCATAATCGTCACCATCATCACAGATGACAGGGCGTGATATGCAGAGAATCTGATAATCTTTTATAACCGAGGTTTGCAGGGTCTGCAAACCTTTTTTTTATTCAAATTATGGAGAATTTAAGTATTGGCATACAGAAAACCGGGAGGCTCAGCGAGAAATCACTTGAGCTTTTAAAGGAATCAGGCATCGGACTGGCCAACGGCAGCCGGAAACTGCTGTCTGCATCGCAGAATTTTCCCCTGGAAACGGTTTTCCTGAGGGATGACGATATTCCGCAGTATGTTTATGACGGGGTTACGGACGTGGGTATTGTCGGTGAGAATGTAGTGATGGAAAAGGGCCATGAGCTTGAGATCGTCGAGCGGCTGGGTTTTGCCCGCTGCAGGATGTCGATAGCGCTTCCCAGGGGTGCCGGGTACTCGGGACCGGAACAGCTTGACGGGAAAAGGATTGCTACTTCCTATCCGAATATTCTGGGGACCTTCCTTGCCGAGAACCATGTAGATGCTGAGATCCACGTGATCAGCGGATCGGTTGAGATTGCACCGGGAATAGGGCTTGCAGATGCCATATTCGATATTGTCAGTACGGGCAGCACCCTGGTGAGCAATGGACTGAAGGAGGTAGAGCGGGTAATGGAATCAGAGGCGGTCGTGGTTGCAAGACCCGGTCTGAGTTCCTCAAAACAGGAGATACTTGACAGGCTTCTGTTCAGGATGAGGGCCGTGAGGAAATCACGTGATAATAAGTACATCCTGCTGAATGCCCCCAATGACCGGCTGGAAGAAATCATCAAAGTCATTCCCGGAATGAAGAGTCCCACCATTATGCCTCATGCAGAGGAGGGCTGGAGTTCGGTTCATTCCGTACTGAATGAGAATGAGTTCTGGGAGATCATTGACCGCTTGCGTGAGCTTGGGGCCCAGGGCATCCTGGTCATACCGATTGAAAAGATGATCGTTTGATAAAACAATGAAAACCATGGAAGTATATATCAATCCAGGCAGGGATCAGTGGCCTGAAATCCTGGAAAGGCCGCAGATGGATCTTACTGGGGTCAGGGCAGCAGTTTCAGAGATACTGGAAAGGGTCAAATCCGAAGGGGACCGGGCCCTGACCGAGCTCACCCTGGAATTCGACGGTGTGCGAATCAGCAGCCTGCAGGTACCTGAACAGGAAATCGGCCGGGCTGCCACGGAAGTGCCGGATGACCTGAAAAAGGCCATTGCCCTTGCCATGCAGAATATTGAGAAGTTCCACGAAAACCAGAGAACAGATGACAGGCTTGTTGTTACTGCTCCGGGGATTAAATGCTGGACCCGGACCCTTCCCATTGACAGGGTGGGTCTGTATGTTCCGGGCGGTTCGGCCCCGCTTTTTTCAACGGTCCTCATGCTGGGCATCCCCGCCATGCTGGCCGGATGCAGGGAAATTATACTATGCACACCACCCGGTGGAGACGGACAGGTGCATCCTTCCATCCTTTACTGTGCGGACATGCTCGGTATTGAAAAAGTCTTCCGGGTGGGAGGGGCCCAGGCCATAGCTGCCATGGCTTACGGTACGGAAAGCATCCCCTTGGTGGACAAGATCTTCGGCCCCGGAAATCCTTATGTCACTGTTGCCAAACAATTGGTCAGCATGGACAGGGTAGCCATTGATATGCCGGCGGGACCATCGGAACTTGCTGTCATTGCCGATGACACCGCAGATCCGGCCTTCATTGCAGCCGATCTTATTTCCCAGGCCGAGCACGGCCCTGACAGCCAGGTCCTGCTGGTCAGTTCATCTCCCGGGCTGATCGAACCGGTTCAGAAGGAACTGTCGGAACAACTGGCCGTTCTGCCCCGCAGGGAACTGGCGGAGAAGTCCCTCGCCAACAGCCGGATCGTAGTGCTGGAGAACCGTTCGGACATACTGGACCTGGTGAATGAGTATGCTCCCGAACATCTGATCATCATGTGCCGGGACTACGGGGAAGCCGGCATACAGATAACAAATGCAGGATCAGTGTTTATGGGGCTGTATACGCCCGAGAGTGCGGGGGACTATGCTTCAGGTACGAACCATACGCTGCCGACGGGAGGCCATGCCAGGGCTTACAGCGGACTGGGATTGTCGGACTATCAGAAAAAGATAAGTTTCCAGGAGATCAGTGAGGAGGGTCTGCAGAATCTTGGACCGGCAATCATGCGTATGGCCGCAGAAGAAGAATTGGCCGGGCATGGTAATGCCGTTGGAATTCGTTTAAGTAAAACAATAGTTAAATAAGCAGGATTTATTATTATAAGATCCTGTATTACCTCTCCCAGAATCACACCGACAGCAGCTCCAATACCAAGAAATCCCATATATATTGTTAATTCATCTCTTACTCTTGTTTTTTTAGGAAATTCTAATTGGAGTCGGAAAAAGCCTATATAAAAAAAAGTAAAACCTGTTCCAAGAAATATCATAAAAGATATTATTAGAATAATGTTAAATTCATTGAGAAATGAAAGAATAAGAAACGCAAGAGCTTGTATAGCCAATCCTATCATAGTTGTAAATCTTCGTCCAATTAAATCTCCTATGATTCCTGCTGGAAGGGAAACAATTGCTATAATAATAAAGAGAATTAGGGCATATCTGTTCAAATTCATGCTAAATTTATAAAAATCGAAAATCAATATCGCGGCATAATAAGTATTTATAATGAAAAACCCATGAAAGAAAGCCATAGCTAATTTCGGTAAATTCTTTTTAATTTTTACAAAATTAATAATATTGAGATGCTCTTGTGTAATGATTTGAAAATCATTCCTGCCTCTGAGAATGATAATTATTACAGTAATGAGAATAATTAAAAAGTAAATACCTGTAAAAAAAAAATTCTCATTAAGATTAATTACAGCATAAATAATTACAAATATTGAAGAAATTGCCATTCCTTGTCCAAAAAATCTTCCACCATATTTTGGATCCGCGTTTTCAGGGACTGCACTCATAGAATATACCGTGTTAGAGCCACCACTGATGCCAATGCAAAATCCAGCACCAAATAAACCAAACAGAGTGTATATTGGTTGAAGAAAAATCATTAAACTTAT
>CBFDEE010000257.1:0-4292 GCA_965603745.1 uncultured Bacteroides sp.
GGGAAAGGAGGATCAATGCCAGCACTGACAGCAGCACATCCAGCACCCTTTTGAGGTTCTGCTGCCAGAGAGGCATCAGTGTATGTGTGACCTCGATCAGCGGCAGGCCGAATATCGAATGAACCTTTACTTTTCCCGTGAGGATGTCATGAATGTCGGGACTGGCCTTTATGACCACCTTGGTCCCGCTGAGGGTATTGATGATTTCACTGACAGCATGGTGCTCGCTTGTGTCAAGGGTTATGATAACTTCCTCGATCTGGTGATCCTCCACCACCTGTTTTACATCCGAGACGGCACCGAGATGCTTTATTTTCTCTTCGAGCTGGTATTCCCCTTTGGAATTCCCGTTCAGGAAACCTACGATCCGGTTGCCGGTATCATGATTCCTCTCCTCCAGTTCCCTGTAAATCTCCATGGCCCTGCCATTACTTCCGATCATAAGGGTGTTGAAACCAATGCGGTGTCCGCGTATCTGTCTGGTGATTACGCTGGTAATTATGAGCCGGGGTATATAGGTAAGGATGAACTGAAGAGCTGTAAGGATAAGGAAGGAGGAGTAATAATCCTTGTATGAGACGATCACGTCATCAAGGATCAGTGCAAAGAAGAGAATGACAACACCGGTTAGCACGATCACGAGGGTATGGCCAAGCTCCCGTAATTTCGATTTGCGCAACACGTTCTGGTATGAACCGGAAAGGTAATAAAGCCCGAGCCAGAATAAGGGAATTGCCAGTATCCCGAGATAGAATCTTGTCCCGATTTCAAGGGGGATTTCATATCCGAAAACCGCGGGTTCTACCTGGATCTTACGGTATAAATAGAAGATGGTCCAGCTGAGCGCTGCAGACAGGACGTCAAACAGGACAAACAGTATTACCAGGGTCCTTTTCTTCACCAGGTACGTGGAATAGCCTTTAGTTCGCGTTAGGGTCGACAGTCATACGACTAATTGTACAACTGAAAAAACTGAAAAAAATTGTGTATGCCTGTTTTTTTCAGACCTGAAGTTCGTGAATGGAGAGGTTTTCTATCATTTTCCTGGCCAGGATGAAGGAATGCAGGTACCTGTCAGTCGACGCAAGATGATAACTGTTGTTCAGGATCGACCCGGTGAAATGCAGGATATCCTCAACATCGGGATCGGTGGCTTTCAGGGGGACAGAGAATGACCTGGGCTTTTCTTTTCCTTCCGTCCTGTCCTTGATAACCAGTCGATTGTTATGAAAATTCAGAACGGCATGCCGGTTTTCCTGGTAGATATAGCAGATGGATTTGTCCTGCTCAGCGTATCCGTTACAGGTAATGTTTGCAATGCAGCCGTTATCGAACTCAATCCTGCCGTGTATCACCCCGGGGAAACCGAAGAGGTCCGGAGAAAATACGGTGTCGTGCTTGGAGACCCGTCCCGGGTTCAGGTGAAATATTGCGTCCAGGCATTGTAACAGGGATTGCATGATCAGGCCCGGCAGCTTTTCAACCGGGGCTTCGGAGGATATGCCGATCTGGTAATCAATAAAGGCCGGGGCATGAATAAAGGGTTCGGATGCTTTGATGACCGGGTGGAACAGGAAGGTTTCCCTGAGCTGGAGCAACGTATTGGCTTCCTCCGCCAGCTTAAACAGGTATTCAAGTTCCTCATCGTGCCAGTCCATCGGCTTCTCAAGCAGGATATGCTTGGAATTCTTTATGGCTTCAGCGATGTTACCCGAATCAATGCCGTCAGCCGATTCAACAATAATGGCATCACAGCTTGAGAGAAAGGCCTGGAAGGATGTAAATACGGGCAGGTTCAGGCGGTCTGAAACATCCCTGGCCCGGTCTGGATCAGGGTAGTAAGCACCTGCATATATGCAGGTCGTATGACCGGTAATGATACCGCCCAGTCCGGAGCCCGGATTCTGCTCACCGATGATGCCGATATTAAGCATTGAAGACCACGTGTTCCTGCAAACATAAAGCATTTAAAAGATCAGATCCTAAATACTTTTCAACGTTCAATCTTTTTTTGTTAAAAAAATTGTCAATTTTTCATTGCACTCCGTTGTTATCGGTAATTCATTTCAGCATATTTGCATCTGACGCATGCAATGATAGATTCGTTCCAGCATAAGGGATTGCGGAAGAAGCTTGTTGATACAATCCACAGCAAGGGGATCCGGGATGAAAGGATACTGAAAGCAATCGGGAGCATTCCCAGGCATCTATTCATGGATTCCGGGTTTATCGGGTTTTCTTATAAGGACCAGGCCTTTCCCATCGGAGAGGGACAAACGATCTCCCAGCCTTATACGGTTGCCTTCCAGACCGAACTGCTGGAAGTCCGTCCCCGCGACAGGGTACTGGAAATAGGCACAGGCTCGGGTTACCAGACCGCAGTCCTGCTTGAACTCGGCGCGTCTGTCTATACCATTGAGAGGCAGCGCAAACTCTACCAAACGGCACAGGCGATCCTCGGCGAACTGGGTTATAAACCCCATTTTTTCTTTGGTGACGGGTACCAGGGAAAGGAATCCTACGGTCCCTTTGACCGTATCCTGGTTACTGCCGGAGTGGAGACTGTCCCGGAATCCCTGATGCAGCAGCTTAAAACAGGAGGAATTATGGTGGTGCCGGTGGGTGGTGAAAGGGGACAGGAGATGGTGCGGATCGTGCGAAAAAGCAAAGATGATTTTGAGAGGACGGTTCATGGATCATTTGTATTTGTTCCCCTGGTTAAGGGAACTCAGGACTAATAAACAGACATCTATGATCAATATTGAAACATTCGCATTCAACGACTTCCATGAAAATACCTACCTGCTGTATGATCATAGCGGGGAATGCATCATTGTCGATGCAGGCTGCGAAGACGAAGCCGAGAAGGAACAACTGACCGCTTATATTGAAGAGCACGGATTCAGACCTGTGAAACTGGTGAATACCCACTGCCATGTGGACCACATCCTCGGTGTGGCCTTCCTGGCAGAAAAGTATGGAATTCCCTTTTATATTCACCCCGAAGAGAAATTCCTTTTCTCGCACAGCAGGAGCCAGGCAGATTTTTTCGGGCTCAGGCTTGAGATGCCCCCGGAACCGGAAGCTTATCTGAACGGAGGGGATGTGCTGAAATTCGGGGAGTCCACCCTCGAAATCATCCATATCCCGGGGCATTCGCCGGGAGGGATCCTTCTGCACAGCCCTGAACAGAAATTCCTGCTCTCGGGAGACGTCCTTTTCCAGCAGAGTATCGGCAGGACGGACCTGCCGGGCGGAGACTACGACAGCCTGGTAAACGGCATCCGGGAAAAACTGTTCGGACTGGACCCGGATACCAGGGTTTACCCGGGACACGGTCCCCCAACCAGCATCCGGGACGAAAAAGCATCGAATCCCTTCCTGAGATAATTGTTGCTGCAACAGGAAACTTATCCGGGACAGGATATTTTCCAACATAAGCGATTAATTCAGAATTCTCATGCAGATTTATATTTTTGTGCATTCTTAAAAAGGTAATAAATGGATCTATTTACAAACCGCCATATCGGTCCCAGGAAAAAGGACATCAAACCCATGCTCGAAAGGATCGGGACCGGCACGATCGATGAACTTATCTACCGGACCATACCATCCTCCATACGGATGCAGGGGACCCTGGACATGCCCGGGGGGATCAGCGAATACGAGTATTTCAATGAACTCAGGCAGATCGCGTCCCGGAACAGCTTATACCGGTCTTTCATCGGGCTGGGCTATTATAATACCATCCTCCCGGCGGTTATCCAGCGGAACATCCTTGAGAATCCTTCATGGTATACCTCCTATACACCCTACCAGGCTGAGATATCACAGGGCCGCCTCGAAGCCCTGCTGAATTTCCAGACCATGGTCATGGAACTGACAGGGATGGAGATCGCCAATGCATCCCTGCTTGACGAGGCCACGGCTGCCGCGGAAGCCATGATCATGATGTTCAATTTGCGTCCCCGGGCTAAAGCGAAGGCCGGGGCCAGTAAGATTTTCGTCGATACCAGCACTTTTCCAAATACCATCGATGTCCTGAAAGCCCGCGCAGAACCACTGGGTATCGAGCTTGTATTCGGATCGTTTGATTCCGTATCACTGGATGAAGGCTATTTCGGATGCCTGGTACAGTACCCTTCCGGGGAAGGGGAAATCAGGGACTACAGGAAATTTGTGGAAATGGCTCACGGAAATGAGACCCTGGTTGCTGTGGCGGCAGACCTTTTAAGCCTTGCCCTGATAGTGCCGCCGGGGGAATGGGACGCAGATGTGGTGGTGGGCTCCAC
>CBFDEE010000258.1:0-4282 GCA_965603745.1 uncultured Bacteroides sp.
GTCTCTGGGATCATTTCTTGGTTTGCTTGTTGTTTTAGTCTCCGTGTCAATCATAGTATTAATCAAAAAAGCAGGGTCTGTATCTTACTGAAAATCTCCCCGGGGGCGAGCATTTCGCCCTGGGCGCCGGCACAGTCGAGTATATGAACGGAGGGATCAGAGGAAGCCAGGTCGAGATAGACCTCCCTGACCTTTTTCTGAAAATCCAGGTCAGCCTCGTGTATATCGGGCTTGCCGTTAAGGTATCTCCGGTCATCCCCGTTCCTTTCTGCCGTAAGTTTGTTGGCTGTGAAATGAAAGGGCACGTCAAGGAATATATTTACATCCGGGCGCGGAATATCGTTATAGCCATACTCGAAATTCAGTATCCATTCCCTCAGGTCTTTCCTGTCCTTTGCTGAATCCAGCTTTGCACACTGGAAAGCAATATTGGAAACCACATAACGGTCGGCAATTACGGTAATTCCGTCCTCCAGCCAGCCCCGTATCATATCTTTTGAATCATAACGGTTTCCGGCATAGATCAATGCCACCAGGTAAGGGTGAACGGATTCCAGCGGTCCCAGGTCACCTCTCAGAAAACGTGCCACCAGTTCCCCGTAATATCCGTCATCCGTTCGCGGAAAGTGCAGGTATTCGTAAGGGGTGTTATTTTCTTCCAGATATTGCAGGAGCAGATCTATCTGTGTAGATTTTCCCGATCCATCCAGTCCCTCGATCACAATGAAACGATTCTGTTCCCCTTCCATTACCGTCCGGAAATCTAAGTCAAATTATTACTTTTACACACAGGACATACCGCCTGCAAATGGAATCTAAAGATACATTTTTTTCGGATAAACAGTCCCTGAACTGCGGGGGACGGTTGCTCCGGTCCGATCCACCCCTCGTAATGGGAATCCTTAATATCACTCCCGATTCATTTTATGCCGGAAGCAGGAACACCGAACCCGAAGCGATCCGGAAACAGGCAGCAGAAATGATCTCACAGGGAGCCGACATACTCGATATAGGGGCATACTCCTCGAGGCCCGGGGCGAAGGAAATCAGCGAAAAAGAGGAATGGGCCAGGCAGGAAATAGCCCTGTCGGTGATCCGGAAAGACTTCCCTGAAGTACTGCTGTCGGTGGACAGTTTCCGTTCGGGAATAGCCAGAAGGGTTGTGCGGGATTTCGGGGTGAATATGATCAATGATATTTCGGGGGGAGACATGGACGGTGAAATGTTCGCCACAATGGCCGAACTTCAGGTCCCCTATATAATCATGCATATGAAAGGCACACCTGCCGATATGCAGGATCATGCAGTATACAAGGACGTTGTGAAGGAGATCATCGCTGCATTTTCTGAGAAGATCAACCGCCTTAACCGGCTCGGTGTAAACGACATTATCATAGACCCCGGTTTCGGCTTTGCTAAAACCATCGATCATAATTTCGAGATCCTTTCGCAACTGGAAGCCTTCCATATCTTCAGGCAGCCACTTATGGTTGGACTGTCACGCAAGTCAATGATACATAAAACCCTGGACATCAGTCCCGAAGCAGCCCTCAGCGGAAGCTCGGTGCTTCATGCCATCGCCCTTATGAAGGGTGCCTGTATCCTGAGGGTTCATGATGTGAGGGAGGCAAAGGAAGCCGTGCTGCTGGTGAAAAAGACCATGGACAGCCGGGATTAGCCGGACCATGGACAGCCGGGCGTGGATGGACCAAGAACAGACGCGCATGGAAGTTCATGGGGGCATCAGGATGACCGAGCTTGTTTTTTGTTATTTTTGTTTAATGCTGCAGGCATTTATCACCATACGGATCCTGGATATTATTGACATCCTCCTGGTTGCCTACCTTATGTACCAGGTATTCCTGCTGATCCGGGGAACCGTAGCGATGAACATTTTTATCGGTATACTGTCAGTATACCTGGTCTGGATCATCGTCAAAGCCCTTGAGATGCAGTTACTCGGCACTATCCTGGGACAGGTAATCGGGGTCGGTGTGATTGCCCTGATCATCGTGTTCCAGCAGGAAGTCAGGCGCTTCCTCATCCTTATCGGGAACCAGTATTTCAGCCGGAACGGGCTCAACCTGGAAAAGATGATACCCCTCAATTTAGCCCAACAGCCCAAGGTCCGCATCAAATCGGTCATCAAGGCTGTCATCAATATGGCCAAATCTAAAACCGGGGCCCTTATTGCCATCTCGAAAAAATCAGAACTCACTGTTTTCGCGGAGACCGGCGATGTCCTGAATGCAGACACATCCAGCCGGCTTATAGAAAGCATATTCAATAAAAGCAGTCCCCTGCACGACGGTGCGCTGATCATCTCCGGGGAAAAATGCGTGGCGGCACGCTGTGTCCTGCCCGTCTCAGAGAACCTGAACCTCCCGCCAAATTACGGTATGAGGCACCGTGCAGCACTCGGAATGTCAGAAAACACGGACTCAATGGTTATAGTGGTTTCCGAAGAAACAGGCAAAATATCGATCGCAGAAGCCGGGAAACTCCAGAACGATATCGATCCGAAAGAACTGATGACCCTACTGAATCTTAACTTCGGCTGATCCCTTTCCCGCATACAGGTCCCTCCGTTTCCGTTTCAGGTACAGCCTGGACTCTTCTCCCCTTACAAGCCTGCCTGCGTTTCTGCGGTGTGTGAGCAGAACCAGGAGGGAGATGATCACAGAAATCATTACAAGCTGGACGGGGTGGTCTGTAAAAAAGTACACGATCAGTGGAAGCGATATCCCTGCCAGCATTGACCCGAGGGAAACATAGTGAAACAGGAGAAATACGATTATGAACACTGCCAGGCTCAGGGAGGCAGGGACAGGCATGATCCCGATGATCACACCAAACAGGGTGGCCACAGCCTTCCCTCCCCTGAATCCTGCGAGTACCGGGTAAATATGTCCCACAGCCGCTGCTGTCCCGCAAATGATCCTTTCCCATAAGAGCAGGTCTCCTGCGGCAGCACCCGGATCATGGGTGAGTGATGACCAGATCAAAGGCAGATAAGTGGCGGCAAAGCCTTTCCCGGTATCGAGAAGCAGAACCGGGAGTCCCGCTTTCCAGCCAAGAATCCTCCACGTATTCGTGGCCCCGGCATTCCCGCTGCCATGATCCCTTACATCGCAGCCGTAAAAAACCTTGCCAACCCAAACAGAGAAAGGCAGCGAACCTAACAGGTAGGCCGCTGCCGTTAAGGTAATGCCGGATATAATAAGTTCCGTATCCGGAAGCATGCTGTCTTAGATTTGAGGTCCTGCTGCAACCAGCTGCCTGGTCTCCTTGTTATCTGTGAAATGTTCAAAATTAGCAATGAACTTCTTTGCCAGTTCTGCCGCTGCAGCATCCCACTCCTCCGGATCTTTCCAGATATTCCGCGGATTCAGGATCGAATCATCAATGCAGGGTACCGTTTTGGGTATCTGGAGGTTGAATATCGGCAGAGTATCGTATGCGACATCATCCAGGCGTCCGTCTAAAATGCAATCGATAATGCCACGTGTGGAAGGAAGGTCGATCCGGTGGCCGCCTTTCCCATAACCTCCGCCTACCCATCCGGTATTTACGAGCCATGCTGAAGTGCCGTGCTGGATCATTTTCCTGATCAGCTCATCCGCATAAATGATCGGATCAAGGAGCAGGAATGCAGCCCCGAAACAGGCCGAAAACGAAGGAACCGGTTCGGTGATGCCTCTTTCGGTCCCCGCTACCTTCGCAGTATACCCGCTTATGAAATGGTATCTCGTCTGATCTTCCGAAAGACGGGATACCGGGGGAAGGATACCGAAGGCATCCGCGGTAAGGAAGATCACGTTCTTTGCATGTCCGGCCTTGGACACCGGTTTGACAATCTTATTGATATGATAGATGGGGTAAGACACCCTGGTGTTCTGGGTCTTTGATCCGTCGTCATAATCCACAATCCCGGTCTTTTCATCAAAAACCACATTTTCCAGGAGTGCATCCCGCTTGATGGCATTGTAGATATCGGGTTCCTTTTCCGGGTCAAGGTGGATAGTCTTTGCATAACATCCGCCTTCCAGGTTAAATATCCCGTCATCATCCCATCCGTGCATGTCATCTCCGATCAGGTCTCTCTTCGGATCAGCGGTAAGGGTTGTCTTTCCTGTACCGGAAAGCCCGAAAAAGAGCGCTGCATGCCCGTCGTCACCAACATTGGCAGATGCATGCATGGAAGAAATTCCCTTCAGCGGCAGGTAGTAATTCATGATGGAGAAAATTCCTTTCTTCATTTCACCGCCATACCAGGAACCGC
>CBFDEE010000259.1:0-4279 GCA_965603745.1 uncultured Bacteroides sp.
CTGAACTCACGCCTAAGTGCCAGTCCCCCGCTACCGGCATCCACAGTCAGCCCTTCCGGACCTTCCTGCAACAACACCTGCTCGAGCTGCCCGTTTAAAACCAGGTCTTCGGGCGCCCCTTCAAGCAGGCCGCCGTCATGCATCAGCCATATCTTATCTGCCTCCCGGAGGCTTAATTGCAGGTCATGTGTGGAAAACACCACGGTCTTACCATGCTTCCCGGCCAGTTCTCCAAGCAGGACTGTGATCTCGTATTTATGTGTCAGGTCAAGGAAGGCAGTCGGTTCATCGAGAACGAGTATCCTGGTATCCTGTGCCAGTGTCCTGGCTATCATGGCCCTCTGCCTCTCACCATCACTCAGTTCATCAAGATCCCTCCCGGCGAGAGATTCCAGTGAAGTCAGCCTGATTGCATTGTCAACCATTTCACGGTCCTTTTCTGAAAGAATGCCGAACCAGCCTGTATGCGGATACCTTCCCATGGCTACCAGGTCCCTTACCCTGAGCCCCTGCACCCTTATTACCTCCGTCGACACGAATCCGAGGATCCGTGCAAGTTCCATCCGTCCGTACCCTTCAACCGGCCTTCCCTCCAGGAGGATACTTCCGCCCAGCGCATCCTGCAATCCCGCAATGGTCCTGAGCAGGGTGCTCTTGCCGGAGCCGTTCCTTCCCATCAGGGAGACGAGTTCACCACCGGAAACGTTACAGTTCATTTCCCCCGACAGGGAGTGCCGCTTCTTTCCCCGGCCATAGCCGATCTCAAGATTCTCTATACGGAGAAGCCCGGATCTCCCCTTCCCGTTTCCGGGACCAGGCAGGTCTGGGTCCTCGCGGCCTGAGTGCTGCCCTCCTGTATGCAGGTTATTAGGGTTCAACTTAATCTGGCAAATCGCTGGTTTCTTACTACTATCCATATCACGACCGGGATCCCTATCAGGGCCGTAACCGAATTGATCGGAAGCAGCCTGTCCGATCCGGGAAGCTGGGAGATCATATCGCTGAGCAGTAGTATTACTGCACCCGACAGCATCACCCCTGGAATCAGTATCCTGTGGTCGGCCGTTTTCCAGATCAGCCTGGCGATATGGGGGACTGCAATGCCGATGAACCCGATGGGTCCGCAGAATGCGGTTACCGTTCCTGCCAGGATGCTGGTGCTGACAAAAAGAAGGATCCGGCCTGCCATGATATTTATACCCATGGACCTGGCATATTTCTCCCCCAGCAGCATTGCGTTCAGGATTTTTACACTTACAAGCGCGATCAGCACACCGGCAGAGAGGCTCCCGGCCAGTACCGGCATCTGTTCACGGGTGACATTGCCCAGGCTTCCCAGGGTCCATACAATAAAGGTCTTCAGCAGGGCCTCATGGGTGAAATACTGCAGGATACTGACAAAAGCAATGGTTATAGCCCCGAACAGGATACCCAGGATCAGGATGGTCATGATATCCTTTATGCGAAACGAAACCAGCAGCAGAAGCATCATGATCAGCCCGGAACCGAGCCAGGCCGCTGCAATGATCCCCCAGGTGTGAAACTGCATCTCCCTCAGGGGGAAAATAATACTGGCGCCCATAACGAGCAGGGCCACGCCAAGGCTGGCACCGGAGCTGATCCCGAGGACATAGGGACCGGCCAGGGGATTCCGGAAGATCGTCTGCATCTGCAAGCCCGCGAGGGAAAGGGACAATCCCGCAAATACCGCCGTAATGGCCCTGGGTATACGGAAATCCCTTACAATGGTCACCCATTCCGGGTGTTCGGACTGCCCGGTGAACAGGATCGTGATAAGTTTCTTAACAGGGATATTCACGGACCCGAGGAACAGATCCGCCAGGAAACAGGACAGGAACAAAAGAAGCAGTCCCCCAAACAGGAAGAAATTCCTTCCCTTATCCATTTTTACCCAGGTCCTCTACAAGTTTTACAAGTTTTCCCAGATCCGCCTTGATCTTGTTAAAGTGGGCTTTCAGTTTACCCGGATCATTCTTACTTTCAGGATGGTTAACCCTGTGTATCAATTCATTGCGAAGCCTGACAATTTCACTGATGGCCTTGTCCGCAGCGCTGTTCTTTTCCGGATGATAGATCTTGAATGTAAAACATTCATTGATCAGGTCATAGGTCAGAAAATTAATATCATCCTTCAGTTGCTTAATACTGGCCATATGCGAATTGTTTTGATGGGCCCTTAAAGATAAAAAAAATCAATAAAGCTGCTCGTAATACCTGAGATCATGCTCCGGCAGCAGTTCCGGGTGAAAGATCCGGATCAGGTCCGCCAGGATCAGGTGCGGCTCCATTACACCGGTCTCCCAGAAATCGTTGCCTCCGCCGGGATTCAGCCGTGCCGTGTTATTATATACCGCACCGTCCCTGTAGGGCTTCATATGTACCAGCCGGGCCTCGGTCTGTCGTATATCCTCCAGTGAGAGTGCAGATCCGCTGTTGATCCACAGATCGGCTCCTGCTCCCCGTGCAAAAACGGATTCCAGGTCCACCGGCGCAGCCTCCCTGCTGTCCAGGTCCGCCCAGATATACTGCCCGCCTGCATCCCTGATGAATGCCGCGGCAAAAGACCTTCCCCCGGGCACATACCAGGTATCCTTCCAGGGAAGTCCCGTCATGACCCGGGGACTGGCATCCACATCCCCGGTCATTTCACGGTACTTTTCATATTCGTCCCTGATTTCACTGAAAATCGAATCCGCCCGGATGTCCGTCTCAAAAAAAGCCGCCATGAACTTCAGCCACTCGCTCTTTCCCAGGGGTTCATTTTCAAGATAGTCACCATTCAGGATCACGGGGATACCCAGGTTCCCCAGCCTTCTGACCATGCCACTGACATCTGCCGTGATCCCGTAGGCGAAGACAAGATCCGGTCCCAGGGAAACGATACGTTCCATATCCAGTGCCTGGTCCGCCCCCACATCACTGATCCGGCCGTCTTCGATGCCCTTCTTCAACTCCGGATTTGAGATATAGTCCGCACCCGAGACACCTATAATTGTGTGCGTCATGCCGAGCGCATCGATCATGGCAACATGGGTGGTGGACATGCAGATCACCCGGGAGACGGGCGTTTGTATTTTCACCAGGTGGCCGAGGGAATCAGGTATTGCTCCCGGGTCAGAAGCAAGGACGTACCGAAACTGGATGCCGGAGGATCCCTGCCAGGGATCCATTACATGAAGGATGCTGAAGTCCCGGTACCGTTCGATCCGGAATCCCCGGGCATACACGCATCTCTCAGTGTACCGGCCGGGCGGTGTATTTTCCCTTCCCGGGGAAGAACATGCCTGCAGAAGTGCAAGCAGCAGAACCGGGATCATTGATTTCTGAATCATTCGCACTGCTGAATCCTGGTATTTGCCCTAGCGGCTTATTATGAACCGGCCGGCAGCCACCCTCTTCCCCTGCCTCAGCCTGAGAATGTAGATCCCCGGCGGCAGGCTTTGGACTTCGATCCTCCTGCCATCCTTCCATGGCTGCAGGTTGTGGAGAAGCAGTTTCCCGGTAAGATCATATATACCGATCTCCGCTTCCTTCCCGGCTGCAAGTCCGGCCCTGAGCATCAGGACCTCATTGGCAGGATTCGGGAAAAGGACAAGGTCTCCTAGTTCCAGCTCAGGCCTGCCCGAGTTGGGGTAGCCGTCCATGCCGTCAAGGCTCAGGATCCCGGTATTATCGGGATCCAGCCAGTGCTTCAGCTGTTTCCAGGGTTCGGGATAATAATCCCATGCATAGTCAAACCGGGTAAAGTAGTCGTTATTCGGGGAGATACAAGTCGCCGGTCCTCCTGTCAGGGAACCAATAACCAGCTGGTCCTGGTTGAAGAGCGGGGCGCCCGAGGATCCCCTTTCCGTCGCGGCCAGGTCCCATTCCAGGATCCTCCAGAAGGAATGGGGAATATAACCCTCAGAGTCCCAGTATTCCGGGTCATGGAGATCCGTTCCGGGCGGGTCGTTATCGACCGATATTTTTTTCGCAGCATATAATGGATGATGTATTGTTGTTGTATGCAGGGCGGGTACCGGGTTCCGGCTCCAGCCTGCGTAATAGATATCAAACGTGTCCGGGGGAGGGAAACTCAGCTCCAGCAGGGCAAAATCAATTCCATCAGTATTCTTAAACCATCCACCATTGAGATAGATTGAATCGCCCTTAATTTCAAGTGTATCACCTGTGGCTACAAGGGTTGCCCCAGAAATTGAATGGTTCTTCTTAGCATCGTTCCCACCGCATGTGGAGTTCTCGTAATTGAAGTATACGA
>CBFDEE010000260.1:0-4278 GCA_965603745.1 uncultured Bacteroides sp.
GGAGGTCTGGAGGTTCAGGAATTACATCAGTTCAGAGATCCCCGAACCGGTACTGCCCGAAGAAGACCTGATAAAAACCGTTGCCAACCTCAAGCAGGACATGGCCCTTCTGAAAAAGCAGATCCTGCCCGGCAGGAATGAAGCATAGCAATAACCAGCACCTAGGTCATGTCGAAACAGGAAATGTAGGTAGGCCGTTCGGTGTAGATCTTTTTATCCTCGTCTCTGCAATTGTTGAATTTTACCCTTATATCGCCCACTGCGGGTTTGAGGAGCAGGTTGATGATGCCGAGCCTGCCGGGGGAACGTACCGAGTCTACAACGGGACTGCGTTTATCCAGCCAGATAGCAACTGCATAAAAACCGTGCATGGCACATGCCGTTTCAAACAGTCTGTGAAGGTGTTTTTCACATCCTTTCCTGTGCCAGATGCCTTCCACGGCGATGAACTTCTGGTATCCGGGATCGAACATGCGCCTGATGAAAGGCAGGCGGGTCCCGTATTTCATCAGGAGTTTATTAATTCCGCCTGGGTAATTCACAAGCTGCCATACCTCGGGATTGGCCTGGCATCCCGCAAGGATCTCCCCGTTTTCCCTCCAGACCAGGTAATGGTCCCCGTAAAAGATGTTCTGCTCGGTATAAAACACATGCCCGCTGTAATAATCCCTGAGCCGCTCCAGGTGGGCTTCTTTCTCGGATTCCATAATCGGGGAGACATTCGGATGCTTTTTAGGATTGTACCTGCTGAAAATGGTCGTGGATAATTTTCCGACGGTCTCGAACCCGATCAGCTCGCTGAAGTTCCATGAGCGGAGGTTCTGCCTTTCAACGTATGCATATATCAGGCTGGGAACACCGCTCTCAGCGTCTCCCGCCAGAAGCCTGTCCGGTTCATCAAAATAAGGCTGGGAGAAGTTCTTGAGCAGGCTTTCTCCATGGGGCTTATTCTTCCCTTTCTTTTTATCAGGCTGCATTATTCTTTTCCGTTTGAAGGTCTTATCACGGAAGGGAGCCTGCACGGAAAAATAGCGTATGTACCATACCGGCCGGGATTTCTGCTGATACCATGTCTCCCTCAGGCTGAATGCAACAGATCCGAGAAGTTTCTCCGACCTTCTCAGGATAAGGAAGTAGATGCGTCCCAGGAAAGGCAGTTTGGTATCAAAGGATGTAAGCCTGTAACGAAGCTTGCCCGGAGTACCCAGCACCGTGTTCCTCAGGTGCTCATGGATCTCCTCTCCGGGTTCCTGCTCAACCTTGACGGACAGTTTGAGATATTTAAGTACTTCTTTCGGATCGGCCATGCCAAATGTGGATTTGACTCATAAAAAATAGTTGATTTTATTAATATATCAAAGAAGCATACCAAAGATGTGTGAATGAAAGCTCCCCGGGGTGATATATATCACAGTCTGCCCGAGATGCGAAAAAAAGCACTAATTTTCGGACGCTGAATTACTAATCATTAAACCTGAAGAAATGACTTCCATTATCAGAAAAGGCCGCTCCAGGGCTGTCCTGACAGCATGCCTGGTTCTCCTGGCAACACTTGTTTATGCACAGAAAAAACCGTCCGAATATTTTGGTTTTGAGCCGGGTTCGGACAGGAACCTTTTTACCTACGAGGAACTGATCGGCTATCTCCGGGATCTTGATGCCGCTTCAGACCGCCTGAAAATGGTCGAGATAGGAAATTCACCGCAGGGGCGTACCATGTACATTGCTTTCCTGTCCACCGCCGCTAACATTTCAAGGCTGGATGAGATGAAGGAGGTCAATCGCAGGCTGGCGCTTGATGCGGATATCCCTTCCGGGGAAAAACAGGAAATGATCGGGAAGGGGAAAGTATTTGTTCTGGCCACCCTTTCCATGCATTCCGGCGAGGTGGGTCCATCCCAGTCCGCTCCGCTTATCGCCTATGACCTTGCTACAACGAGCGATCCGCTGAAACTTAAGTGGATGGATGATGTAGTGTATATGATGGTCCCCTGCCATAATCCCGACGGCATGAATATGGTTGTTGAGAATTATATGGAGTTCAAGGGTGCCAAATACGAAGGTTCTTCAATGCCGGGGGTTTACCATAAGTACGTGGGACATGACAATAACCGTGATTTTGTTACACTCTCGCAGGAAGATACACGCGCCATTGCAGGAATATACAACCTGGAATGGTTCCCGCAGGTGATGGTCGAAAAGCACCAGATGATGACAAGCGGTACACGGTATTTCGTGCCCCCGAACCATGATCCCATTGCAGAGAATGTGGATGCTGAATTATGGGCATGGGCAGGTGTTTTCGGATCGAATATGCTGAAGGATATGACGAGGGACAGCCTGTTCGGTGTGTCCACCCATTACCTTTTCGATGACTACTGGCCGGGCTCGACGGAAACCTGCATCTGGAAGAACGTCATCGGGATGCTTACCGAGGGTGCAAGCTGTAAAACCGCCACTCCCGTCTATGTTGAACCCAACGAAATCCGGGTGAGCGGCAAGGGACTTGCGGAGCATAAAAAAAGCATCAACCTGCCGCATCCCTGGGAGGGGGGCTGGTGGAGGCTCTCGGATATCATCGACTACGAGATATCGTCCACATATTCCATTCTGAAGACAGCCTCAAACCACCGGGAGGATATCCTGGTATTTCGGAACAGCTTGGCGGCCAGGGAGGTTAAAAAGGGACAGACCATGGCTCCCTACTACTATATCATGCCGGCGGTACAGCATGATCCAGGAGAACTGGTGAAACTCGTCAACCTGCTGAAAGAGCATGGAGTAAAAGTATATACCACCGGTGAGGACGTGATACTGGACGGCAAAGCTGTTGAGAAAGGCTCCGTAGTTGTTCCCCTGGCCCAGCCTTTCCGTGCCTTTATAAAAGAGGTGCTTGAAGTCCAGGATTACCCGGTCCGGCATTATACCACGGGGGGACCCGTGATCAGGCCTTACGATATTGCCAGCTGGTCCCTTCCCCTGCATATGGGAGTTATTAGCTGGGAAGCCGGCAAACGTTCCGCCAAACTTGAATCCTCCCTGCAGGAAATCGAAGGGGAGTATAAGCTTCGCAGTAACGCGGGATCCGGGCAGGTGGCCATACTTCCCGCAAGCAGGAACGAAAGCTATGAGGCTGCATTCCATGCGCTTGAACTGGGACTAGAGGTCGGGCGCCTGGCAGAGGATGAGCAGATTGGCAGTGAAACAGCCGAAAAGGGAAGCTTCGTTATTTCCGCAGGGAAAAAGGGAGTTTCCACGGAAACGGTGCTGGATGGTCTGGCAGTGGAACCCATGTATACGTCTACCCTGCCCGCATCGGCATATACCCTGAGCATGCCCCGGATAGCCCTTATAGAAACCAATTTTCACGACATGGATGCCGGGTGGACAAGATTTGTCCTTGATTCCTACCACATCCCGTTCACGGCGATCAGGCCGGGTGAGGTGCAGGATACTGATTTTGCAGGGGACTACGACGTGGTTGTTTTCCCCAGTTCACAGAAGTCCATCCTGATGGACGGGAATTACGGGAACTCCGGCACACGTTACCGTATGAGCCTGCCGCCGCAGTATACAAAAGGCATAGGTGACAAGGGAATGGAAAAGCTGATGGGATTTATTGATGGCGGGGGACTCATAATCTCATGGGGACAATCGACAGCTCTGTTTGAGGGAAAACTAAGCATTCCGGGTGAAAAGGAGAAGGAAGATTTCGGACTTCCCTTTTGGGACATGGCTGAGCAGCTCTCCAAGGAGGGACTATACTGCCCGGGTTCGCTCGTGAAGATCAAGCTGAAGGAGGACCATCCCCTGACCATCGGGATGCCTGAAAGTGTGGGCGTGTTTTACAGGGGACGGCCGGTATTCGGTACATCCGTCCCTGCTTTCGATATGGACCGCAGGGTGATCGGTGTCACACCCGAAAAGGATGTCCTGGTAAGCGGTTATATTGAGAAGGAAGAATTGCTGGGGAATAAATCCCTCTTGGTATGGATGAAGAAGGGAAAAGGACAATTCGTGCTGTTCGGATTCAATCCGAACTTCCGGGCTTCCACCCATTCCACCTATAAACTATTGTTCAATTCACTGCTCCTGGGTAGATTGTAAGAACACAGCATCATAGGCGTGGAAAACAGAAAGGGGGGCCGCCAGCCTGCTGTCCCCCATCTTACAAAACACAACATCGCCTGGATAATCAGAGGATATCCGCAACGATTTTATACATTTCTTCGCTTGATTGTTTGCTGGTCAGCTTAGCAAGTGTTTCCTTGGTTTCGG
>CBFDEE010000261.1:0-4266 GCA_965603745.1 uncultured Bacteroides sp.
ATGCTTATCGGGATAATTTCTTCTTCCTTTACGATCCCTTCCCCGTAGCAGGAAGTACATTTTTCTGTGATGTTTTTACCTTCCCCGCCACAAGTCGGACAGGCAGAAACAGTTTGCATCTGTCCCAGGAAGGTATTGGAAACCCGTCTTACCTGTCCTGATCCCTGGCATGTACTGCAGGTAGAAAAGCTGGTGCCACCTTTGGCCCCGGATCCGTCACAGCTTTTGCACCGGATGTATTTGTTGACTTTAATCTTTTTCTCGGCCCCGTTGGCAATTTCCTGCAGGGTAAGCTTGACCTTTACCCGCAGGTTTGATCCTTTACGTGTAGCCGCCGAACTCCTCCTGCCGCCTCCTCCGAATCCGCCGAATCCACCAAAAGCATCCCCGAATATATCACCAAAGCTGGCGAAGATATCATCAATGGTCATTCCCGCTCCGCCAAAACCGTTACTTGCCGCACCTCCAAGTCCCGCGTGCCCGAACCGGTCATACCGGGTCCTTTTATCATCGTTGCTCAGAACCTCGTAAGCCTCAGCAGCTTCTTTGAACTTTTCTTCTGCAACGGAATCACCGGGGTTCTTATCGGGATGATATTTCAGGGCCTGCTTCCTGTAGGCTTTCTTGATTTCCTCCGTGGAAGCGGACTTTGAAACATCCAGGATCTCGTAATAATCTCTTTTAGCCATCAGACTCCTATAACAACCTTGGAATAGCGAATAACTTTATCATTCAGGTAATAGCCCTTTTCTATGATATCTACCACCTTTCCCTTGAGTTTCTTGTCCCCTGCTGGGATCTGTGTCACTGCCTCATGAACATCAGTATTGAACTCCTGGTGCAGGGCATCGATTTCTTTGACGCCCTGCTGGTTGAGATATTCTTTGAATTTATTGTAGATCAGTATTATCCCTTCTTTCACAGCCTCAATATCCTTTGCTTCCTCCATGAATTTCATGGCCCGATCAAGATCGTCCATCACCGGGAGAATTTTTACATAGATAGACTCCCCGGCCTGTTTATGCAGGTCCATCTTTTCCTTCATGGTTCGCTTCCTGAAATTGTCAAAATCTGCGGAAAGGCGAAGATATTTCTCTTTCTGCTCCTGCAGCTCTTTCTGTAATTCCTTCAATTTGGCAGGTTCATCCGTTCTTTTTCCGGTCTTTTCAGGTTTTGTCTTCGCCGCGGAGGTCTTACGGGGTTTGCTGACCTCCTTCTTTTTTGATGTCTCCTGGCTCTTAACAGTTTGATCTTCTGTTTTTTCCTTGCTTGTCATTTCTATTACATTTGAAAATACAACTCAATGCTGCACAATCTGAGCAAATGTTCTGCCAATTCTTAAATCAGGACAAATTGGCAGGCTGTTCCAGGTATTGCAGAATAATTAAACACGTGAAATGGAGGCCCCGACAGCACTGAGGCGTTTCTCAATATTCTGGTATCCGCGGTCGATCTGCTCAATGTTATGGATGGTGCTGGTACCCTCGGCGGACAGGGCAGCGATCAGAAGGGCGACTCCGGCACGTATGTCCGGAGAACTCATTGTGGTTGGCCTAAGCGCGTACTGCCGGTTTATGCCTATTACGGTTGCGCGGTGGGGATCACAGAGTATGATCTGTGCACCCATATCGATGAGTTTGTCAACAAAGAACAGGCGGCTCTCAAACATTTTCTGATGGATCAGGACGGATCCCTTTGCCTGGGTGGCTACAACAAGGAATACGCTGAGCAGGTCAGGCGTCAGTCCGGGCCAGGGGGCATCGGCGATGGTCATGATGGAACCGTCCATAAAGGTTTCGATCTCATAATGTTCCTGCCGGGGAATGATCAGGTCATCCCCTTCCTGGCGGATGGTAATGCCAAGTCTCCTGAATTGCTCGGGGATGATCCCCAGGTTTTCCACGGAAACATCCTTAAGTGTGAGTTCAGACCTGGTCAGTGCGGCGAGCCCGATGAAACTGCCGACCTCGATCATGTCCGGTAAAAGACTGTGCTCGCATCCCTTAAGTGATTCAACACCATGCACCCTGAGCAGGTTGGAACCGATACCCTCGATCCGGGCACCCATCTGTATGAGCATTTTGCATAATTGCTGAATATAAGGCTCACAGGCTGCATTATATATAGTTGTGGTACCTTCTGCCAGAACAGCACACATGAGGATGTTTGCAGTTCCCGTTACAGATGCTTCGTCCAGGAGCATAAAACCGCCCTTCAGTGAGGAGGCTTCGACGGAATAAAACCGTTCATCCGGATCATGTGTGAAATTGGCACCCAGCTTCTGGAAACCAATAAAGTGGGTATCAAGCCTCCTTCTCCCGATCTTGTCTCCTCCCGGTGCCGGTACATAACCTTTACCGAACCTGGCAAGCAGGGGCCCCAGGATCATGATGGAACCTCTGAGACTGTTTCCCTTTTCCCTGAACTCATCACTTTTCAGGTATTCGAGATCAATATCCTGTGAACGGAAGGTAAAAGACCTGTCACCATGATCCTTCACTTTAACACCCATGCTTTCCAGCAGCGAGATAAGATTGTTTACATCCAGTATATCCGGGAGGTTCCTGAGAGTGACTGCATCAGGGGTTAGAAGGCAGGCGCAGATCACCTGCAGTGCCTCGTTCTTGGCACCCTGTGGAGTAAGTGTTCCGGACAGTGTTTTCCCACCCTTAACAACGAATGCACCCATTCGGATTATTTCTTTTTTTGGGGTCTTTTTTTCTTGTTTTTAGATAAAATATCCCTGGATTCTGAGAGTTTCAGGTCCTCAGGCACCTTTAAAGTTCCACCGGACAGCTTATTAAGGTCTTCGAAAATCAATTCATCGTTAACCACTTCCCTGTTCCATGTCAGGTAACACTTTTTCATATGGTTTGCGATAAGCTTGATAAGCATTTCTTTCTCCGGCCCTTCCTCAAAGCCCGAGGCTTCTTTTATCAGCAATTCAATGATCTTGCCATAATGCTTGTATTTGATATTGTATTCGCTGTATGGAACAGGCTTTGGTTTCTCGGCCAGCACCTCCGGCGTGGGCTTTTCATAGGGTGAATCGATGTCGAGCTTGAAGTCCGATATGATGAAAAGATGGTCCCATAGCTTATGCTTGAAATCACTGACATCACGCAAATGCGGATTCAGGTTCCCCATGATGGCGATGATGGCGCGGGATGCCCTGTTTCTTTCTTCCCTGTCCTCAAGTTGTACGGCATACTCTATCATCTTTTGTATGTTCCGCCCGTATTCGGGGATTATCATTTTCGAGCGCTGGGTATTATAATCGTATTCCATTCTAAATAATTTTATGCAAAAGAACAGAAATCCTCGGGGATTTCAAAATGTTCCGGTCCGGGATCTACCGGACGATCTTTAACTTCGCGAATTTTAGAAGCAGCTGCTTCTGTCCCTCTCCCTGGAAGAAGACTGTCGCCTTCCGGTTGTTCGCAGGTCCTTCCAGGTTAAGAACCTTGCCTTTTCCGAATCGCGGGTGTTCAACCTGCATACCTGCCTGGATCTTTGCCGGGTCATCGGCCTTGAAGTCAGCAAGAGGCGCTGATGGACGGGCCCGGTCGGCGCGGATTTTTCCCTTCATATTGCCTGATGGAGTTACAGTTTCCGGCTTGCCGGGCTTTTTCCGTCCTCCACCTGCCGGGTGAATTTTTACGGATCCGGATCTTTGTGGTTTTGGGGGACTGAAATAGCTTTTCTCGTCATGTAATCCGGTGTACAGGCCTTTGGGATCCTGGCCGGAAGATGCTTCCATGTATTCCGGATCGATCTCCCGGATAAAGCGGCTGGGAACAGCATGCACGGGAACTCCCCACCGATAGCGGGATCCTGCGTAACTGAGGGTGACCTGTTGCATGGCACGTGTTAGGGCCACGTAAAACAGCCTGCGCTCTTCTTCGAGTTCTTCGCGCGTGGAGGAAGACATCCGGGAAGGGAATAATTCCTCTTCCATTCCGGTTATATACACATTCCTGAATTCAAGTCCCTTGGCCGAATGAGCGGTCATGATGGTAACCTTGTCGCGGTCTTCTTCCTTTTCACTATCGGCATCCGTGAGCAGGGATACACTCTGAAGGAATGCATCCAGGCTGGTGTTTTCTGGTTCCTCCTGTGAGTCCATGTATTCCTTAATCCCGTTCAAGAGTTCCTGCAAATTTTCGTATTTGCTGAGGTTCTCCGGGGTGTCCTCGTAATGCAGGTCTTTCAGGATGCCTGAACTTTCGGCAATGGAAAATGCCAGGTCAAAGGCTTCCATCTCCT
>CBFDEE010000262.1:0-4241 GCA_965603745.1 uncultured Bacteroides sp.
CAACGGAATACACAAATCCCTGCAGGTTTGCAACCTCTATGGCGGACTGGTTCAGATTCTCAAGATCCAGTACATATACTGAACCATCAGTACTTGATGTGGCAATGTAGCGCCCGGAAGGATCCAGCTGGATCTCATTTATCCTGGCCTGGTGCTGTTTTCTTCTGAAAATTTGTTCATTCATGGCAAGGTTCCAGATCCTTACAATGCCTTTCTGGTCACCGGTGATCAGGATATCGTTCTTTTTGAATACCACGCTCAGGATCTGATTGCCGGGCTCATTACGCAATTCAGTCGGCGGATCGTTTCTGCGCAGGTCATATAACAGAAGTTTTCCGTTTCTGGTTCCAATGGCTACCTTCTGGTCGTCCGAAGAAATGGCGAGAGATTGTGCGGAACTTTCCAGCTCGCGAAAGACCCGTGATGAACCTGCCGAGAGATCCCATCTCAGTACCGTATTATCCGTACCGCTGGTAAGCATCTCCCGGTTATTATTGAAGAAAACTATGCTTCTTGCCCTGTTCTGGTGTGCATTGAGCAGTTCCGGCCGCATACTCTGGCTGCCCAGGTTAAACAGCTGGATGCCAATTCCTTCCGCACCGCACGCAAGCCACTTCTCATCCTTACTGATCGCAACTATCCTGTTAATGGTGTTGTTCTTGGTGATGACCTCAGGCTCGGGATCTCCTGTAAAACGATCCCAGCGTATAAGCCTGCCATCGCTCCCTGCAGTGAAAAGCCACTGGTTCCGGGGGGCATAGACTGCAGACCTCACAGATTCAGTGTGTCCCTTGTAGAGAACCTTATAATTTACATCCAGACTAGTAAGGGCCCTCCTGAGCCCAACGTAAATGCTGGACTGGTTTGTGGGACCATTATACCGGCGGTTAAACTGGTAGCCCTGGTATGCCATGAGAGCCTGTAATTCTGCATCATCCCTTATATCGGTTGACTTAATTGCCAGGGATTGTGCGAGAAGGATCATATTTTCCCGGAAAGTCTCAGCCTGCTCCCGCTCCGCCCTGGCTTTGTCCTGAAGAGCCTCATCAGTGGTTATTTTGGCAACTTCCAGGTCAGTGCTAACATCAACAAGGTCCTGCTCCACCTGCGTGGTCCTTTGAATAGCCTGTCCCGCTGTAATTACAGCTACATCTCTTTCGTCAGAGGTAACCAGTAAAAGTTCCTCTACAATGGATTTCTGTACTTCAAGCTCGGCAGCGTATCCCACGGCAAGGTTTTTCTGTTTTTCGGCTTCCAGGGCGTTCTCTTCTGCCAGTTCACGCTGGATCTCCGCTTCCTGCCTTGACCTGTCTGCAATGTTCCTGTTCTTAATGCTGTTAAACATCAGTATCAGGGAAATCACTGCCGCAACAGCAAGTACCACGGCAAACATCCGTGTACGCCGGATTTCTCTTTCCTTTGCCCTTTCCTTCTCGGCTTCTTCCTCCTCGAAGGATGCTTCACTGACTTCAAGATACCGGAGGCTTCGCACATAGGCAGGATGATACTGGGAGGCCCATACCTCATTCGGTTTGAACTTATCCCTCCATGATATTGCCAGGTATAATTCAGGCGGGCGCCAGGGACCTGTTTTCCCGGACTGGTAGAGCTGAGAAGCTTCAACAAGCCTTAAATACAGCTGAACAGCATCTGATTCTTCTTCTATCCAGCCCTTCAGCCTCTTCCAGTTACGCATTACAGCTTCATGAGAGATATCAAGAACACTATCCTCCGAGATCTCCTCCAGGTGATCCGGTGTGATGACCGAGTTTCCCTCCGCACGGAACAGTTCTGCGATCTTGAAAACCTGTTCGGCGGGAGCCTTACTTATCCGGATAATATTCTTTATCGAGGTCGGCCGCCTGATACCCTTATTATCAGCCCCGGATTCCGTAATGGTACGAAACATCCTTTTACAGGTTTCCTGTTCATCCTCATCCAGCTGTGCGAAAAGTTCCTCAGCGTGCAGGGAAATAGCTTCAGACAGGCCGCCGACAGATTTATAGTCATAAATATTTATGGGCTGATCCTGCTTGTTCTTGGCTTTCCAGAAATTATAGAGCCGCATCATCAGATGCTGCAAAACCGGCAGCTGATCTGCCCTGTCACCGACATTATTTAAAACTTCCTGCAGTACCTCCGGACTGATCCGGGCGTGGGTCAGAGACAGCGGCCCCAGGATGGCAGAACGGTAGGCATCTCTCGCCATCTGAGGCACAAGGTAGTGGCTGAGGTTGATGTATTCCGTCAGGTCCTGGTAATTTGAGCAGTTCCCAACAAAGTCCGAGCGGATGCAGATCACTATATATATGGGGACCTTTTTCTGTTTCAGAGATTCAACCAGCAGATTGATCAGCATGAGGGACTCATCGAGTTCGCTTCTTTGTCTGTCAATTCCTGCGGTAAACCTGAAAAGTTCTTCGAACTGGTCAATGAAGATTAGTATATTTTCGTCCTTGTAATTCTCAATTTTCTTAACCAGGGAACTGATCTCGATCGCTTTTTTCGTAAAAAGCACATAGTTCATATTAGTCTCTGCATCAATTTGTTCCTCGGTCATCTTCTGGCTGGCGAATGTCTCTGTAAGGGTGACAGAAAGGCTTTCAATAGGGGAATAGCCCGGGTGCATCCGGGCTATTTTCCATTGTGAACCAGCTTCATAAAGGTATCCCCCGTACAACTGGGGTATTATGCCGCAATTGATCAGGGAAGATTTCCCGCTTCCCGAGGGACCGATAATGGCTACAAAACGGTTTTTTGTCAGCAGTTCGAGGATTTTCTCACTCTGTCCTTCCCTCCCGTAATAAAGATGCTTTTCCGTCAGGTTGAAAGGCCTCAGTCCCGGATAAGGATTTGTCTGAAGCTTCTCTTCAGGCTGCTCCGCGGAGGGTTTTATGGAAAGAGATTTAGCCATATTCAGCCAATCATTTTCTTAAGATGCAGATTAAAAAATTCCTGGCTTAAGAGTTCAGTGACCCTTAAATATAAGAAATCTTCATATTTTGTGATGTGTAATGGAGAATCATCGTCATAAACCATTCCCTTAAACCGGAACGGCCTTTTTCGCTGGGACCAGTTAACTTTCATTATATCCTTCACCATGCTTTCATACCAGTATACATTGTTCAACCCGTAATAAATCATGACTGCATCACAGGTCTGAAGGGTTTCCAGGTGCGAGCGTATGAAATTTTCTTCCAGGTAGAGATCATGTGTCAGGACAATATGGACAGGATTGCTTCTCAGCTGAAATGCCAGTTCAAGAGCTTTCTGGTACGTTGAATGCTCATGAATAAGATAAAGGTGGTTACGATAATTCTGAAGGACTTGGTCCGCCTGGTGCAGAACCCTTGTTTTCAGCGAATTGGATATATATGCTTTGAGTTGTTCAAAAGAACCTGTTATTAATTCGGTATCCCATCCGGAATAGCCAACCTGCTTTTTTATCCGCAAAATAAACTCTTCCTGCTTGTTATCCTTGATATCCATTGTCTCCGGAAGCCATACAATTCTTGATGTATTTTTTTTCGTCCCGATACGTCTCCTGATCTCGCCGGACATAAAGCGGGTTATCGTATCGTACTCCAGTTCCAGGTCTGACTTGTTGGAACTGCCGGTAACCGGGCTGCTCGTACCTCCTATCAGTTGAATGATCAGGTCGGAATATTCCAGAACATCAACAAGGCTGTCATGGTCGGGGTATTTGATACGGTCGAATTTCGGCTCAGGCAGTACTTCGATTCCAAGCTTTGTAAGCTCGTTATACAACATTTCTCTCTGGTTCTCCAGGTCCGGTGTTGTCCTTCCCAGGAAAATAATGGTAGGATGAGTCTTAATCTCACGTTTCAGCGAAGTCATATCAAAACGATGAGAGATAATATCAAGTATACTGAGTATCTTATCCCAGTATTCCCTGCTGTTCGGGTTAATGAGTTCGGTCTGGTGATAGAGGTTGAACCCGCTCTGTGAGTAAAACTTAACGATCTTCTCAACATATATTTGCAGTATCTCGTGGTCGAGCGGTATTTCCCTCAGGAAGATCAGCGTGGTTTTTCTCTTCTGGATATGCTTGGGAAGTCCCTTTAATACTTCCAGCAGCTGGTCAAACTGATCCTTGAGGTTCGTTGTCCTGCTGATCTCTTCATGAAGGAGTATCAGGTAATAATCGTAGGATTTAGCCTGTATCTCCGGAATCTCCTCTGAATATTCAACCAGGTCGCTGCTGAATATAAATTCTTTTT
>CBFDEE010000263.1:0-4227 GCA_965603745.1 uncultured Bacteroides sp.
AGATCACCGTAAAGGAACTGGAACGGATCATCCTCAAGGCAAAGGAACTTCCCTTTGCATACAAGAAGAAAGACAAGGAGGTCGCATACATTGATGAGGAAGATAACCTTCGGGTGGATATTGGAGAAAGCACATTCAGTATGCCGGCCAGGGATCTTGCCCTGAGCGGTAAACACAACCGGTACAACAGTATGGCAGCAGGCATCACCGGTAATGTCCTGAAAATCCGGAAGGATCTGATCCGCGAGAGCCTCATGGATTTCCAGGGAGTGGAACATCGCCTCGAAAAAGTCCTGAAGGTTCATGGCATACAGTTCGTGAACGACAGCAAGGCCACCAACGTCAATTCTACCTGGTATGCACTGGAAAGCATGACCACGCCGGTAGTCTGGATCGCCGGCGGGATAGACAAAGGGAATGATTATACGGATCTCCGGAACCTGGTGGAGGATAAGGTGACGACACTCGTCTGTCTGGGAAAGGACAATTCAAAACTACATAAGACTTTCGGGAAACGGGTGGAAACCATTATAGATGCTGAAAACATGGATGATGCGGTAAACAAGGCCTATTACCTGGCAAGCAACGGCGATACGGTACTTCTTTCACCGGCCTGCGCGAGTTTTGACCTGTTCGAGAACTTTGAAGACCGTGGCTGGCAGTTCAAGGAGGCGGTCAAGAAACTATGATAATGAATGCCGGGAGAGTCAATAGAACGGATAAATTACAAGCAAAACTGGTAAAAAGAGACCTGTGTTGAATATGCGGAAATATTTCGGGGGGGACCGGATCATCTGGGCGGTAATCATTTTGCTGTCCATATATTCCGTGGTTGCGGTATACAGCACATCCGGGATCCTTGTGCACCGGAATCCGGGAAGCAGTCCCATGTATTTCGCCTTCCGCCATGCCAGCTTCCTGCTGGCCGGTTTCATACTGGTCTATTTCACCCATCTCATACCCTATAAGTACTTCTCCCGGCTTTCCCAGCTGATGGTTGTAATCGCCATTCCCCTGCTCATCCTTACCCTCCTGTTCGGAACAAGCATTAACGAAGCAAACCGCTGGCTGGAACTGCCGGTCATTGGCCTTACCTTCCAGACATCCGATTTTGCCAAGCTCGCCCTGATCATGTACCTGGCCAGGCTCCTTTCCCAGAACCAGAATGAGATCAAGGATTTTTACAGGGCCTTCCTTCCCATGATCATACCGACCGGGATCATCTGCCTGCTGATCATGCCGGAAGATCTGTCCACCGCAATGATCCTTCTGGCAACTACCGTTATTCTCATGTTCATCGGGCGGGTCAATAGCCGCCACCTGATGCTGATAGCCCTCGGGGGGATGATCATTATCGGCTCCTATATAGGAATATCCATGCTGCTGGATAAGCAGGGAAGGGTGGGCACATGGCAGAGCAGGATTGAGTCATATCTTGACAGCGATACGGAGAATTACCAGGTTGAACAGGCAAAAATAGCCATTGCACGCGGCGGACTTCTGGGTAAGCTGCCTGGGAACAGTACACAGCGCAATTTCCTTCCCCATTCCTATTCAGATTTCATCTATGCCGTGATCATTGAGGAATACGGCCTTCTGCTGGGAGGTATCCCGGTACTGTTGTTCTACCTGATATTGCTGTACCGGGCAGGGGTACTGGTCCGCAAGAGTACGCGGACCTTCCCGGCATTTCTGGCCATCGGGCTTACCCTGGGACTGGTCCTCCAGGCCATTGTGCATATGGCAGTTTCCGTGAATCTACTGCCGGTGACAGGGCAGCCTTTACCCCTGGTCAGCATGGGTGGGACTTCCCTGATCCTTACAAGCCTGTCCCTCGGCATGATACTGAGTGTGAGCAAAGGGATACAGGAACAAAAAGTTCGGGCACAGGCTGAGGCCGTGGCCGCAGGACCTGGCAGTCCAAACAAGAAAATACCCGATCGTGAATAAGCAGCGGGAACATAAAAAGATCATAATAAGCGGGGGAGGGACAGGAGGCCATGTTTTCCCGGCCATCGCCATAGCAGATGCTCTTGGCCGGCTGCTGCCCGAAGCGGACATACTCTTTGTCGGGGCAAAAGGAAGAATGGAAATGGAAAGAGTCCCCCAGGCCGGGTACAAGATCATCGGACTTCCTGTAGAAGGCTTCCGGCGGAAGCTTTCGCTCGGGAACCTGAAAGTTGTTCTCAGGTTACTGGCAAGCCTCAGGCAGGCTGGCCGGATCATACGGGAGTTTGTCCCTGATGCCGTGGTAGGGGTCGGAGGCTATGCCAGCGGACCGGTCCTCCGGAAGGCCGCCGGGATGGGTATACCCACCCTGATACAGGAACAGAATTCATATGCAGGTGTGACCAATCGCCTGCTGGCAAAAAAGGCCAGGAAAATATGCGTGGCATATGAGGGAATGGAAAAGTATTTTCCGGCAGATAAAATTGTCCTGGCCGGGAACCCGATCCGGGCTGAAATCAGGGATCTCTCCGGTAAAAGGGATCTTCCCGGTGGAAAAGATCTATCAGGAATGGAAGATCGTGCCGGCAGGGGGGATCGCAACGGGGCCAGATCGGCCTTCGGGATCGACAACGATTCAGGTGTCCTGCTTATCCTCGGAGGAAGCCTCGGGGCACGAAGCATTAATGAAGCGGTTCTGGGCAATCTTGAGCAGGTCCTTGAGTCCGGCGTCCGGATCATCTGGCAATGCGGGCAATACTATTATGAAGAAGCAAGGAATTCCCTTACAAACGTGCCTCCGGGCAGGATCCTGCTGAAAGCATTCATAGCGGATATGGACAGGGCCTACCTGGCTGCAGATGCCATCGTTGCCAGGGCCGGGGCCATCACCATCTCGGAGCTGTGCCATGCTGGGAAACCCGCGATCCTCATCCCCTCCCCGAACGTGGCCGAGGATCACCAGACCAAAAATGCGCAGTCCCTCTCCTCCAGGTCGGCAGCCATCCTAATTCCGGATGCGGAAGCCGGCGAAAAGATGATTTCCACGGCACTGGCATTGCTGAAAGATGATTCCCGCATGAAGGAACTGTCAGAAAATATATCAAAACTGGCCATCCGGGATTCGGCGGACCGTATCGCAAGGGAAGTAATTGGAATAATGAATGAATGAATCAGGGAGAAATACATAAGGTTGAAAATGTATACATGATCGGTATAGGTGGCATAGGAATGAGTGCTCTTGCCAGGTATTTCCTTCTGAAGGGTAAGAAGGTGACAGGCTATGACAGGGTATCGACCAGGCTGACCGATGATCTGATCAGGGAAGGTTCGGAGATACATTTTACTGCAGACCTGGCCTATATAAAGGACCGTTTCCCCGATCCGGGGAAATTGCTGGTGGTCTATACACCTGCCGTGCCGGAAGACCACCTGGAACTGCAATTCTTTCGCAGGGGAGGGTACCAGGTCATGAAGAGGGCCGAATTACTGGGCGTACTGAGCTCGGGTGAAAAATGCATTGCCGTAGCCGGAACCCATGGCAAGACAACGATCTCTACAATGATCGCCCACCAGCTGCAGGTGGCCGGTATTCCATGCAATGCTTTCCTGGGGGGGGTCTCAAAAAATTACCGGACCAATGCCCTGCTTTCCGATGCTGGGGAATGGATGGTACTGGAGGCGGATGAATATGACCGTTCCTTCCTGAGTCTTTTCCCCCGGGTGGCCATCGTATCATCCTGCGATCCCGACCATCTGGATATCTACGGGACTAAAGAAAAGCTGGAAGAGGCTTTCTGTGAGTTTATTTCCCAGGTCAGCCCTGAGGGCCACCTGGTTTACCGGGCCGGGCTGAAACTATCCTGCCTCCAGGAGCCGGTCCCCCCGAAGCATACCTATGGACTGGAAGAGAACACCTCTGGTCTGGGAAAACACACCCCTGCTACGGGAAAAAATGCCCCTGCTTCGGAAAAAAATGGCCGTGGACCGGAAGAGCCTGCCATGTGTACTGCACGGAACATTCGTAACCTTGATGGCCGCTACCGTTTTGACGCAGATATCCGCGGTGATGTGATCTCGGATATTGAGCTTGGCATCCCCGGTATCATGAATGTTGAAAATGCACTTGCCTGCATTTATCTGGCCAGGATACTGGGTATAAGTGATCAGTATATCCGGCAGGCGATGGCTACTTTCAGCGGAGTTATGAGGCGATTCGATGTGCAGATCAGCCGTGATGAACTGGTAGCGCTCAACAAGCTGGGGATCCTTCGCCGGGTT